>CAZSRG010000006.1:30099-37150 GCA_964609315.1 uncultured Planctomycetia bacterium | reverse complement strand
AAATGAGGCCACAACTTACGGAGTTCGAAGAACGACATAAGTTGTTCGGCCGAATTCCTGCCTATGCTAAAACTGCGGCAGGCAAATATCCCGCTAAGCGGGATATTAATTAATTATTCTCCGAACCCTATTTACTAACGAATTTCTTAACCTTTTTAGCTAAAGTCTTCACCGTATCTGAAGGCTGAGCTCCTTTTTTAACCCAAAGGCTGTATTTCTCTAAATTTAGGTTAAGAAGCTTAGGAGTCTTGGAAGGATCCCAATAGCCTAACTGTTCAAGAAACCGGCCTTCTTTTTTGCTTCTTTTTTCATCAACTACTATCTTATAATGATACCTGTGTTTAACAGCTTTCCCCGGCTTTCTCAGCCTTATAACTAAACTCATACTTCGCCCCCTTCATTTCATAAATACTCCTATATTCAACATTATTCTCAAAACGCGGACAAAAAACCACTTATGAACGTATTAAGATACCCTAAATACAATGCCTTGTCAATAAGATTAATGCTGAATTTTCCCTACCAAGACATACCCCTCATACCCTCATACCCTCACGGGCACAGGCGGGCACAAGCGGGCACAGGCAAGATACAAACAAATCTCAATACTCAATAACTAATTACCAAACCAAACAATTCTCTCATATTCTTTGGCTACCTGCCCCGATATTTCATCGGGGTTAAAATTTAGATATTAGTTATTATCAGCCTTTGGCTGAGGTTATTGTTTCTTGTCTCTTGGTTATTTGAATTTGGTTATTGGTAATTGTCCTTTTATATGTGTTAAGAACAATTCGTGGAGTTAAACCCTTTTAGGCTGAGCAAAAATATGGAGAAGAAACTCCAAGAAATACTCAACATTCACCCCGTTAGAGAACAAAGTCTTTAAACAAAAATACTAAATTTTTAGGTAACATTGCCTTTAGATTATGGTATACTATGTTAAGTTGTTTTGAAAATCCGGGGGTGATTGGTTTCGACTCAAGGCCAGCTGGTGTAAGACGCATGCCGAGTTTGCGGGGAACTCGTAAAAAAATCCGTAAACAAATAAACGCAGCTCCCATTTACGGAGTCGCTCCTGCTTGCATCTTAAATTAAGCAGGGCTTTTAACTCCTCCTGCCTGGGGCGGGTTAAGAGTTCATCAATCAGGCTTATCCAGTCCGGGTTAGCTTTTAAAGGATTGGAGACATTTTAAAAAGCTGCGCTGAGGCATTCCTGCCGGGGGGAAAAGGTTCAGCAAAGAAAATAAACACCGGCTAAGCATGTAGATTCCTGCACTTAGTTACTTGAGGACCGGGGTTCAACTCCCCGCACCTCCACTTTCAGAATCCCACTTTCATTCCCCAGAAGAAGTTTCTTTCAGGAGAAGGGTATAAAGCCCTTACACTGCCTGATGAGTTGGTAGACGCGTATTCACAATATTTTTCATTAAACAGGTTGTTAATTCCCGCGAAAACTTCAACATTCTTCTTCTTAAAACTGAGTTTTATATTTGTTATCCAAAAACTGTCCAATTTATCAAGTTTATTGCTTAAATCATTTATTAAATAGGATTTACCCCTGTATAAAGAATCAACGAACAGGCTGAAGTTTCTGGCGAATTCGTATTTGAGAGATAAATTAAACTTTGATTTCGGAACTTCGGGAACCGTCTTTCCCGAATAGGGACCTTTTTTAAACTCCGCATCTATAAATCTGTACCCTAAAGACAAATCAATCTTATCTATAGGCTTTAAATCCAGAGAAAAGTTTATGCCTCTGCGCCGTGTCCTTCCATAGTTTGAATTGGCATAGGTTAAAGGATTATAATATATCTCATTGTTTAAGCTGAGGACAAAAAAATCCGCGCTTGCAGTGATATTTCTGTTCAGGCAGTGGTTTAATCCCCAGCTTACAGACTTAGATGTCTGGGGAAGAAGATTTTTATTAACCTGAGCGCTTGGCCAAGTAACAAGGTATTCATCAGTCTTCGGGATTCTGAACCCCCGGGAAAAATGTAAAAAAGCGTTTGTCTTCTTATTATTAAACCTGTAATTTAAGCCTCCTTCGTAGGATTCTTTATTATAATGCACGCCGTCATCTGTAGAAGAGGATGATGAAGTGTAATCAAAAGTGAATCTCTCATTCTCTATCCTTGCCCCTAAACTTAGAGAAAGGTTGTCATTCAACGATATGCTATCCTGTAAGAATACCGCGTTTGTGCTCCTGTCTATATCAGAATGGGAAGAAGAATCAGCGGATAAATCACAGCGGTAGAAATCAAGGCCCCCTATCAAATCATTCCGTAACCCTAAAATATCAGCAGTAATAAAGACTTGGGGCTTAAGAGTAAAACTGTTAATACCCTTATCGGTAACAAGCGACCAGGTTAATAAATTCTCCAAAGCGTTTTTGTTTCTGAACCCGACGTCAATTGCCGCTTTAAGATTATCGGTGAATCTGTTTTTAAGAGAAAGATTCAGGTAATCGTCTTCCATGCGGGCATTGTCTTTAGGGTACTTGGTATCCCTCCGGGTATATCCTGAACCTATATCAGTATCATATAGAGCTCCGGGCAAACCGTAACGGTAGCGGTGATGCCCGCCCTCAAAAGAAAGTACTAAACTGTCAGTCAGCTTAGAATTCATGTTTATATTCACATATTTTGAACGGTAATGGCTGTTGTCCCTGTATCCGTTTGTGGAATAATGCTCCGCGTAAGCTGAGAAGGAAAGGATAGCCGTTCCTCCCGATAAAGATATTGATTCGTCATCTAAAGAGTAACTTCCGCTTTTTATCTTCATCCCCGCTTTAAGTTTTCCTGAAGAAGGTTTCTTGGTTATTATATTTATAATTCCTCCCGAAGCATTATCTCCGTACAAAACTACTCCTCCGCCTTTAAGGACTTCAACTTTTTCTACATTATCAAGGGGTATCTGAGTCCAGTCCGCCCCGCTCATATCTATATCGTTTATTCTTCTGCCGTTGACTAAAACAAGCAGGTTCGAAGAAGCGTTATCACCAAACCCCATCAAATCCACATTAGCTTTTACACCTGTCCCATACCAGTCGCTTACGTTAATTGAAGATTCTTTTTTTAGAAAATCCAATAAAACAGACGCTCCCGTCTTCTGAATATCATTTTGGGTAAACACTTTTGCTGAATAAGAGAGAGAAGAAAGAGAGCTTCCCTCCATTCCGGAATAGGGCGTTATAACAATCTCTCCCAACTCAACATCTTTTTTTTCATCTAAGGCAAATCCTTGAAAGCTCGCCGCAACCATGAATACAGCCGCTAAAATAATATAGTTAACTACCCTTCTCATGCTTTTCTCCTTTTTCTACGGCTTAAAAATAAAAAAGCCCTTGACATCTTTGACGTCAAGGGCTGCATCCCTGATTTACTTTACCCAAAATAAATAGAAAATCTTTAGGTTACTTTCCGCGATACCCTAAAGTATAATCTTACAACAGGTGAGGTATTCTGGCTCTCCGCGCCTTAAACAAACCTTCCCGTCTTTTAAACAGTGGCTTTTTCTGCCGGAAGACTCCGGCATAAGTTTAAAACATTTACCCCATTAGAAAACAACATTCTCTAACAGGTTTTACTCTATTAGAAGACATAACTCTCTAACAAAATGCGGATTACAGCTGCGGGACAGCTGCCGGTTTACACGGCATTCCCTTAGCCTGCAAAGATGGTTAATTAAATAAAAGAGCGGCTTTAAGTTTCTTATCTTTTAATCTATCGAACAAAAACTCGTATGCGCCGAACAAGACTCCCGCGTAAACTAAATTTGATACAAGAGATATCCTGAAGAAAGGAACTGCCATAACATAACACTGAACAAGCCCGGAAAGTGTCCGCGGGTACCATCCCATAGCCCAAACTCCGAAATTGGTAATGATGAAGAACAAAAGAGATGAAATCAAAGTAAAACCCAATATCTTAGGAGCAGTCCTTCTATTTCTTAAAGCTGTCCCCAAAAAAGAAATAAGGATGATGCTGCCCCAGGTAAAAAAAACAACATTATGCAGGCCTAAAATTAAATCCGAAATGATATAGAGGGCCAAAGGCACTATCACCGCGTACCTGCGGTTTAAGTAAGCGCCAGAAAACAATGCCACCGCAGCTAAGGGGACAAAATTGGGCAGGTGCGGAATAAACCGGGAAGAAATACCTACAATAAATAAAAATAAGATTACCATAACGAAGATAAGATAACAAACCTTTATAAAGATGTCAAGTTAAAAACCCCTTTCTCTCCTAATGCGACAAAAGTGTTACGAACAGAAATGCCGCAATTGGGCCAGCAGAACCGTCCCTTTTATCGGGAATAATCAACAGTTACATTGACTTTCTTAAGCCCTTGAAAAGCACCTGAGGTTACATTTTCTACTTTTATGTCTGCTGTCATATCCCCGCTCGACTGGCTTAATGTAACAGCATTGACAGCTTGTCCTCTGCGTAATTTTTCCAAAGCCTCAATTACCCCTGATTTTGCCGTATAATAAGCCTGCATTCTTCTAATCTTATGTTCAGCCACAAAGGCCTGGTTTCCCATAAGATAAATACCGCCTAAAGCTAACAAACAGATAACAATTGTTATCCCCCAAACAATCACCAAAGCAACTGATTTCTTCATATAATTAACCTCCTCTGTATATTATACGTATTGTCAAAGCTATCTTTGTTTTGTTTTGGGTTTTGGGTTTTGTTCATTTTGAGTTTGTTTAGGATTTAGGATTTAGAATTTAGGATTTAGTGTTTCTTTCCCTTAGTCATACAGAATTAACCTCTAAAGTCAATATCTTTACCTTCATCTTTTCATAAAAGTTTTGCACAATCCATATCACGCCTTGTTTAAACTCTTACACTGCGGACAACGGGAAATTGAAACATCAGAACTTAAGAAATAGGTGTATGTGCAAATACTGCATCTGCGGATTACCTTCTTATCCATGCTGAACCGAGAATATTTCAGAGGCTCTTCCCGGAACATCCACAGTATATAAAAGAGAAGAACCCACAACAGTATTATTATCCCAATTAAATAAGAAAGGTCAACTATAAACATATTCTTTGAAGTACATTCTCGTCTATATTATTTTAGTACAATTTCAATATTTTTCCAGTAATAACACCCCTTTGAAGGAAAAATATCCTTTTTCAGCCTTAAAACAATGTCTGAACGCAAAGCAGAACTTATATGCCTTTGAGAATCCTTAATTGATATAGCTCTTCCTGCTGGAGAGATAAAAACATCAAAGCTTACCGGGCCTTTAAAAAGCACATGTTTCTGAAACATTTCCCCTGTATTTTTAAGAGTCAGGAAAGATTCAAATGAAGAACTGTTTTCGGGAATCCTAAAGGAAAAAACTCGATTATAGGGAAATTCAACCGGTGAATTCCTGTATTCACCGGGCATAGATTCTTTTTTGAACTCTGCTTTTCTGAATAAGTTGAAAGAAAAATAAGGCCTAATCTCTGAAAAGATGAAACCGTCTTTGTTTACCCCGTTAGAGAAAGCCGCCGATTTTAACCGTTGGCAAATAGTACTCAAATCTGACTCTGTTAGAAGACTTCTTTCTAATAGGGTAAAAGGACGAGGCTCTTTAACAGGATTTGCCTCGTCAAGGTTTATTCCTTTCACCTTAGAAATTAGATTAACTCTTCCGCGGTAAGATAAAAAGGTTATTGGGTATTTAGCTGATAGTACCGGCTTAAATGCCGTGAAGAAAAACAAATGGCACAGCCCGGAAAGGAACAATACAACTATAAGGCTACTTTTCCGCATTTGCCGTGGCGATATTCACATAGGTAAAGCCTAAACTTTTACATATATCCCAAATTTCTACTGCCCTGCCGAAAGACGAATTTTTGTCAGCCTTGATGAAAATTGATTTGATCTTTGATTTATTTTTTAAAAGAAAAGCCTTAATCTCTTTTAAAGTAACCACTTTACCATTGAGATAAAGGACATCTTCAGCTGAAACGGTTAAATTTACTCTTTTCACCATTATTTCACCCGAAGTTACAGTCTTAGGTAAATCAATTCTGATGCCGGGCTGGGCGATAAAATTCGACGTGAGCATAAAGAAGATGAGCAGAATAAACACCACATCTATTAAAGGAGCGATATCAAACTGTTTCAGCCCGAACTCTTCTTTAATGTGTTTTCTGAACTGCATAATCAACCCTTTCCTTTACCCCGTTAGAAATCTCCGCTATTGACATAGCAGACGCCTCTGGCGTCTTATTTCTAATGGAGTTTACCTATTTGATACGAGAGAAGAAGATTTTTCAGTTAAAACGCTGATTAATTCAGAGGTTGACTTTTCCATCTCTAAAACATGGAAATTTACTCTGTTCACAAAATAGTTGTAAGCGATGTAAGAAGGTATAGCTACTACTAAGCCGAAAGCTGTGGTAAAAAGAGCTTCATAAATACCCTTTGCCAAGTCTCCGGCGTTAACTATGCCTAAACTCGCCGCGTTCTTCTCAATGGCTGAAAAACAGTTTATTATCCCTGTTACTGTGCCTAAAAGGCCAAGCAAAGGAGAAATATGGGCTATGGTAGCTAAAAGGCCAAGGTTCTTTTCCAAACGGGGAACTTCGTATAAAGAGGTTTCATCCACCGCTTCTTTTATTATCTCTTTAGGCTGGTCATAATTCAGCAGGGCGGCTTTAAGAATATTGGTTAAAGGGATATCTTTTTCTTCACAAAGGGCAATCGCTTCTTTAACCTGAAGTTTCTTTACCAAACTGAAAAGTTTAGAAAGAAAAACCTCCGAATCAACACTTATTCTAAAGAAATAAACAAACCGGTCAATAATAATTGCCAAAGAAAACACCGAACAGACAGCGATCGGCAGCATAAGCCACCCGCCTTTTACTAATAACTGAAACATCTCGATCCTCCTCTCTTAAATTTTGCGGACTAATAATGCTAAATTCCCAAATTTGCCATTGACTATTGGCTATTTGCCATTCGCTGCTTTTGTTTAGCAATTTGACAATTTAACCATTTAACAATGTATCAATCTATTATCTATTATCTATTATCTATT
>CAZSRG010000006.1:0-29999 GCA_964609315.1 uncultured Planctomycetia bacterium | reverse complement strand
ATCTATTATCTATTATCTATTATCTATTTTTCTATTTTCTATTTACCACCCGCCAACCGGTCTATTTGTTCACGGGCAAATTTAGATTCTTTTACATTCAAATCAATTACTTTGGAATAAGCTTTCTTAGCGTTTTCAATCTTACCCATCCGTTCATAGAGTTTAGCAATTCTTAAATAAGCCTTGACTACAGTCTCTTTATCTTTAGGATACAGATACACTAACTTAAAGAACTTCTCCACCGCGGCATTCAGCCTGCCGGTTCTTTCCAAAGAATACCCTTCAGAAAAAAACATTTCCGGAGAACTGTATCCCGCTTTCTCAGCCAAACCATAGTTAATAAGAGCCTGGGGATAGTCCCCCTCCTCCTTATAAATACCGGCTTTCTTAAAAAGAAGAATCCCCTTTTTATCAGGAAACTTCTTTATTAAACTGTCACAAATATCCAAAGCCTTGGAATAATCTTGCTTTTGTTCCAAGATATCGGCCAATAAGAAGTTCGTTTGGATAATATCATCCGGAGACAACTTCCCGCTGAGGTTTTTCTTAATTACTTCTTCCGCCCCCTGTAAGTCTCCTTCCTGCCAGAGAATCTCCGCCAAATTCATACGGGCATTGGAAATATAACTGCTTGAAGAATAATCTTTTATTATCTTCCTGTAATAATCCTTTGCCTGGCTGTAATCGCCCTTTTCCTGGTTTATCAAAGCTAAGTAAAAAACCGATTCAGGGGCATACTTTGAATGAGGAAACCTTTTTATAAAATCTCTAAACACTGAAGCAGCTGTATTCAGTTTATCCTGATCAAAATAAATAAGCCCTTTTTCAATGGATATTTTTTCTATAAAACCTGTGCCGGACGCCTTTAGTTTCTCTGCCCGGTTAATAATCTTGACTAATTTATCGTTATCTTTCCGGCCGGCATAAATCTGCATCAACAGCAGGTATACATCTTTTAAGTATCTGCTGTCGGGAAATTTTTTAATAAACTCCTCAAGTATGCCTTTTGATTTATCCAAATGCCCTAACAAAGAATAGGATAAGGCCTGGTAATATAATGTTTCCTGAATAAATTTTGAATCAGGAAAATTGTTCATCAAAGTATTAAAAGCCATTAAGCTTCCTTCAAAATCTTCCTTCTTTAACAGGCATAACCCGATTTGAAGCTGGATATAATCCGAATAAAGGTTATTGGGGAATTTCTTAAGGACATTTTCGTAAACAGATAAAGCTCTATTTAAATCTCCGGATTCCTGGTAAACATCTCCGATATTCACCCCTGAGCTTATTTTAATAATCTCTTCTTCAGAATTGCGGGTAAGCTGCTTGAAAAAACTAATTGCTTTCTTATAATCCTCTAATTTCAGATAAGACCAGCCTAACCCGTAGAAAGCATCATCTAAGACAGCCTTGTCCGGCAGATTATCTTTGTCAGAGGCTACTTTCAGGTAAGTAGAAATAGCATCGTTAATCCGGCCTAATTCATATAAAGAATCGCCCTTGCCTATATATGCCTTATATAAATACTTGCTTTTAGGATACAATCTAATCATATCACCGAAAGAGCTGACAGCGGAATTATACTTTTTCTGGCGAAGATACAGGCTCCCCAAAGAATAAAGTTTTGAATCAGGAATACCGATTTGGAAAAAATATTTTTCTGCGGCTGAGTAATCCTTCTTCTCTAAAGAAGACCAGCCGAGGCCCTGGAGAATTGAGTTTTTCAGTTTGTAATCCTGCAGGTATTTTAAAGCCTTTAGGTAATAATCCAATGCTGAGCTGTATTCTTTTGAAGAGTAAAAAAACTCCCCCATAAAGAAATTAACATAATCCTTCTTTAAGGTATTCGGAAAATCCTTAATCCACTTTTCAGATATATCCTTAAGTTTATCGTACTTCTTATCAGAATAGAAAAAGTTAGCCAAAGCATAAAAGGAATTTTCTTTAAGCGTATCCTCAAAATCCCCGCCGATAATACTTTGGAAAATCTTCTCGGCTTTTCCGGCTTCTCCGCTGTCAATATAAACCAAGCCTAAAGAATATAGCGCCCAGCCGGAAACAGAAGATTTAGGATATTCGTTTTTTACTTTTATAAAGAACTCAGCAGCCTTGCTATACTTCTTAGCCTTACGATTTATCTCCCCCAGCCAATAAAGCCCTTCGGACAAAACATCATAATCGGAACTTTCATTTACCAAAGAGATTAACAATTTCTCTGCCTTAGCAAACTTGTTTTCATGAAACAAGCTTTTAGCTATAAACAGCTTAGCTTGCCCCGCTTTGGCGCTCTGAGGATGGGCTGATAAAAACTTGCTGAACAAATCATAAGCCGCGCTGTAAAATTTCTCATTAAAAGCTTTCTCCGCCACATAAAAATCTTCCAGCCCTTTTTCTTCCGCGTATGCCACAGTCACAGATCCGGCAAGAATAAGGAAAAAAATAGAAAGAGAAAATTTAAACTTACAATTCATAGCTTAGATTTTATTATATTATACGCTATTTTTCAATTTTTCTTTTAAAAACTTTGCTGTATATGATTTAGATTCTTTGATTACTTCTTCCGGAGAACCTTTAGCTACAAGATATCCTCCGTCATTTCCTCCTTCAGGGCCTAAATCAATCAAATAATCAGCACATTTTATGACATCAAGATTATGCTCAATAACCAAAACCGTATTGCCTTTATCTACCAGCCGCTGTAAAACCTGCAGGAGTTTCATAACATCATCAAAGTGAAGCCCGGTTGTAGGCTCATCAAGGATATACATTGTGCGGCTTCCCGGCTTCATCCTTAAATATTTGGCAATCTTCATTCTTTGGGCTTCTCCTCCGGAGAGAGTCGTAGCCGGCTGGCCAAGCTGAATATATCCCAACCCTACATCCTGGAGAGTATTAAGTATCCCCGCAATACGGGGAAGCCGGCTGAAAATACCCGCCGCTTCATTTACAGTCATAGATAAAACATCAGCTATAGAATATCCTTTGAATTTAACTTCTAAAGTGGGTTTATTAAACCTTTTTCCTCTGCATTCCTGACAATTAATGTATACGGGAGGAAGAAAATGCATATCTATTTTCTTTAAGCCTTCTCCCCGGCAGGATTCACAACGCCCTCCGGAAAGATTAAAACTAAACCTAGAAGGGGTAAACCCTCTTCTTCTTGATTCCGGAAGAAGGCTGAATAACTCCCGTATAGGCGTAAATACTCCGGTATAAGTTGCTGGATTTGAACGGGGCGTCCTGCCGATAGGAGATTGGTCAACGATAACAACTTTATCAATCAAGTCCTTGCCTTTTATCCCCGAATGAAGGCCCGGCTTTTCAACAGCTCCATAGAGAAATTTAGCCAGGGCTTTATACAATATCTCATTTACTAAAGTTGATTTCCCTGAACCTGACACTCCGGTGACCCCTACAAAGACACCTAAAGGAATCTTTACATCAATCTTTTTCAAATTAAACTGCCTGGCATTCTTAATCAAAACAAAAGGATTTTTTTTGTAATCACGCCTTTGTAAAGGTAAGGGAATATATTTTTCCCCTTTAAGGTATTTTCCGGTAAGAGTAAAAGAAGGTATTTCTTTTGAAGGCCCACTGTATACAACCCTTCCTCCTGTCTTACCGGCGCCAGGGCCTAAGTCAACAACCCAGTCAGATGCCCTGATGATACTCTCATCATGTTCTACCACGATAACGGTATTGCCTAAATCACGCAGGTGTTCAAAAATCTTAATCAGCCTGATATTATCAAATTGGTGCAGGCCAATTGTAGGTTCATCAAGTATATATATAACCCCCGCCAAAGCTGAACCGACCTGGGTAGCAAGCCTTATCCTTTGCGCTTCTCCTCCGGAAAGAGTAGAACTCAACCTGTCCAGAGTAAGATAACCTAACCCCACTTCTAAACAGAACTTCAGCCTGTTCTTTATCTCCTTAACCACATCATAGGCAATTGCTTTCTCTCTGCCAGCAAGAATAAGTTTATCAAAAAAAGCATAACTTTCACTCAAAGGCATCAGCATTATATCCCAAATACTCCTGTCTTTAATAACCACCGCTAAACTCTCTTTCTTCAATCTTTTACCCCCGCATAAAGGGCAGGGTTTCTTGCTGATATACTTAGCTATTTCGTTCTTACGGTATTCGCTGTCAGAAGTGTTAAACAGGCGTTCTAAGTTCGGAACTACCCCTTCAAACCTCCTGCCCCAGATATAAACATCCGCCCCGTAAAGAACAGCCGACTTAATATCCTTAGAAAGCTTCTTAAAAGGAGTATCAAGGCTGAACTCAAGCTCTTTAGACAAACGGGTTAAAAGACTGCGATAGTAAAAGGCCAATCCTTTGCCTCCGCATTTCCAGGCTTCAATTGCCCCTTCACGCAGGGTCTTTTCTTCATCGGGAATAATTAAATCCGGGGCAAACTCTAACTTAACACCCAGCCCCTTGCATTTTGGACATGCCCCATAGGGTGAATTGAAAGAAAAAGACCTGGGTTCAAGTTCAGAAATACCTGTCTTACACTTTGGGCAGGAGAACATAGTGTTATAAGAAAAAATTTCATCTTTGTCCTCTTCCTTAACCAAGATTTCCCCTTTTCCCAATTTAAGGCCTGATTCTACTGAATCGGAAAGGCGCATACGCGATACTTCTTTAACAAGCAGGCGGTCAATAACTACTTCAATCTCATGCTGTTTATAGCGGGCAAGGAATATATCTTCCTCTAAAGAATAAACCTTTTTATCAACCCTGACTTTGGTAAAACCGTCCTTGCGTAAACGGCCAAAAAGCTCATTAAAATTACCTTTTTTACCCCGTATCACCGGAGCAAGGAGGTTAATTCTTCTGCCCCTGAACTTCAGCAATATACTGTCAATTATTGATTGGGGGCTTTCTGATTTGACAGGAAGGCCGCACTTCCAGCAATGAGGAATCCCTATGCGCGCGTAAAGAAGGCGCAGATAATCATATATTTCAGTTTGAGTCCCGACAATAGACCTCGGAGTGCCTGAGGAAGAACGCTGTTCAATCGCGATTGCAGGAGACAATCCTTCAATATGTTCTACTTTTGGTTTTTGAAGTTTGCCTAAAAACTGGCGGGCGTAAACAGAAAGGCTTTCAACATAACGCCTCTGTCCTTCAGCGTAAATGGTATCAAAGGCTAAGGAAGATTTTCCTGAACCGGATAATCCGGTAATGACTATAAATGTATTCCGGGGAATATTTAAGTTAATATTCTTTAAATTGTGTTCTCCTGCTCCCCGAATTAATATTTCGTTATTGTTCATTGACTAAACACTTTTAAAACAGATGACAAAAAACAGAAGACAGACGACAGAAAAAAAATAACATGCGACATGAAACATAAAAACATGTAATACTGAGTTCTAAAAGCAAAACTCTTGATATTTAAGAATGTTAGGCTTTTATAATAGCAGGAAAATGAGAAAAAACCAATAAAAAGAAATTTCCGCGAAGAAAGGCCCAATTCTCCAACCGATTGGACATCAAGAGGTTATGCTCTCTACCTTAAACAGGACAAGTTATAAAAAAGCCTGTCTTAAAAGACAGGCTTTTTTAAATAATCTCTGAAGTTATATTCTACTTTTTAACTGCGTTAAAAACTCTTACCACGTTGAATCGGTCAAAAAGTTATCTTACTTTTTCTTTTTCTTTGCTACTTTTTTCTTTGCTACCTTTTTCTTTGCTACCTTTTTCTTTGCTACCTTTTTCTTTGCTGCTTTCTTAGCCATTCTCACCTCCTTTTTAAAATTAAAATTTTTTCATTTTAAAAAAGCTCAAACTTGTATTTAGATTAACAAAATTCTAAAGAGATGTCAATACCTTTTGTAAATATTTTTTATTTTTTTCTTAAGGCGGGATGAACAATCTTTATTTAAAAATTTTCTTAAAAAGTTTTCCTTCTTTGTCTTTAAGAAAATTAAGAAGCAGATCTTCTTCTTTCTTCATTTTAACGCGCTGAGATGAAGTGGAGTCGTTTAATCCCTTTAGGTGCAGAAGGCCGTGAATAATATACCTCATCAATTCCTCTGCGGAACCTGAATGGTACTTTCGTGAATTTGAAATCACCTCTTCAATAGAGATGACAATTTCGCCTGATATTTTGTCCGGGTCAAACTTATCCGGCAAGGAAAAGGAGATCACATCTGTCGGAGACTTTTTCCCAAAATATTCATTGTTAATCCGGGAAATTACCTCATTATTGGTTAAGACAATTGATATGCTTTCTTTAGGATTAAACCCCAAACGAAACAGCAATAGCCTTATTAATATTTTAAGCTGATTCTTCCGTATTAGCAGCAGGTTTTGAAGGCTGGTTATGAGAATTTTCATCTGCATCCTTAAAATAATCAACTCTGGTATGAAACATAGCATTAAGCACCCGGACAAAAACTTCCGCGGTTTTCTCTAAATCCCGCAGGGTTAAATCAGTATTATCAAGCTGGCCATCCAGAAACTTATTCATAATTGCCTGTTTGACCATTTCCTTAATCCTGGCAGGAGTAGGATCTTCTAATACCCTCGAACTTGCCTCTACAGTGTCGGCTAAATGAACTAAAGCAACCTCTTTTGAATTAGGCTTTGGCCCGGGATAGCGGTATATTTCTTCCGACCCTGAATTCTCGGGATTGATTTCTTTTGCCCGCCGGAAAAAGTAATAAACAAGAGTCGTCCCGTGATGCTGGGCAATAAAATTTATTATTTTTTTATTCAAACGATACTTCCTGGCAAGTTCAATGCCTTCTTTAACATGGTTCATAATTATCATCTTGCTCATAGACGGAGATAAATTTTTATGCCTGTCTTTATACCCTGCCAGCATTTGGTTCTCCGCGAAATATTCTGCTTTGGATATTTTACCGATGTCATGGTAATATGCCCCTGCCCTGGCTAAAAGAGAATTGGCTCCTATAGATTCAGCGGCAATTTCCGCTAAATTGGCAACAACCAGAGAATGCTGGTATGTTCCCGGAGCTTCTAAAATCATTTTTCTTAATAAAGGATGGTTAAAATCCGAAAGCTCTAAAAGAGAAATATTGCTGATGGCTCCGAATAAATATTCAAATACAGGAAGAATAATAAGAATAACTGAAGGGATTAACCCGCTGAAGAAACAGAGTTTGAAAACCTGTCCTGCTTCTGTCAGGGAAAAGCCCGGAAATAAACAAATAACTAAGATAAACTCCGCTATACCGGATAAAACTCCGGCCTGAATAACATCAAACCTCCTTCTGACATTCCTGCTTAAAAATATCCCCAGGCACCCGGAAACAAAGAAAACAAAGAAAAGCCTGAAATCATATCCCTTAATAAACCCGTTCAATAAAGAAATAGCTAAAAGATAAACCAGGCTGAATTCCCAATCGGAAAATAAGACGTTTACCAATATTACCAGAAGGAATATCAAAGAGATATAAGGTGTAACCGCGAATTCCCTGGTAAAGTACAAACAAGCAAAGCTTAAAACAAACAAAAGGCCTAAAGATAAATAATTAGGCTCTTCCTTTCTTCTCAATACTTTCAAATAGTAAAAAAGGACGAGCAATAAAAAAAAGTAACTCAGATTAACCTGTTTTAAACAAAAAACAGCCGCTGCCCCTAAGAAAAACAATACTGCTTCGGCAGCTTTAAATATGTTATTTTTTTTCGAACTTATCATAAGCTTCAATTATACGCTGGACCAGTTCATGACGGACAACATCCTGCCCTGTCAAGTTCACAAAGCCTATTTTTTTAACCGGTTTAAGTAAGGATACTGTATCAATTAAACCTAAAGGTTTCCTTCCCGGCAAATCAGACTGGGTAACATCGCCTGTAACCACCGCTTTTGAATTAAATCCCAAACGGGTTAAAAACATTTTCAACTGGTCAAGAGTGCAATTCTGGGCTTCATCCAAGATAATAAAAGCGTTATTAAGCGTCCTTCCCCTCATATAAGCTAAAGGAGCTACTTCAATTATCCCCCTCTCTAAATAGTCCTCTATCAGGTTAATTTCCAGCATATCATAAAGAGCGTCATATAAAGGCCTAAGATATGGCCCAAGTTTATCGTTTAAATTTCCCGGCAAAAAACCCAAAGATTCTCCGGCTTCAATTGCCGGACGGGTTAGAATAATCCGCTGAACGGTGTTTTTAGCCAGACTTTCAACAGCCAAAGCCATAGCCAAATAAGTCTTGCCGGTACCCGCTGGCCCGACTGAAAAAGTCAGGTCGTATTTTTTTATAGCCGCTATATACTGTTTCTGGCCCTGTGTCTGAGGATAAACAAATCTCTTTTTTGAAAAGACCTTTACTGCCTCTTTTGAGTTTCTTAAAGTATTGTTTTTACCCCCCCTGATACGCTGATTCACTATTTTTTCGCTTAAGAAATGGTTAACTCCCTGATATGAAATTCCGTTTAACAATTCCCCTGCCTGTTTTACTGATTTACTGTCTTTCCCCTTGATTAAAACTCCCCCATTTTCAATAAAGAGATTAACTCCAAGGCTATTTTCTATTAAACGCAAATTCCGGTCATACACCCCTGTGACCCCGGAAACATTATCAATCTCAACAAACTTCTCAACCATTCCAATTAACCTAAAATATCCTGTTATTCCTGAGGAATCTTCAACACCTGCCCGGTATAAAGTTTATCCGGAGACTTTAGGATATCTTTGTTTACCTCATATATCTTTATCCATCTTTTGGTAGTATTGTAAAATTTCTTTGAAATCTTCTGAAGAGTATCGTTCTTCTTAACCGTATAAAGTTTATATTCCTTATTCCTTTTTTCCTGTTTCTTAACCTGTCTGCGTAAAGGCTGAGTTTCAATCTTTTCACCCGGCTCTTTAAGAATAACCTGCTCAGAAAGGTTTTCATCAGTTTTACTCATATTATTAGCAGCTCTTTCCTGAACGACTTTCTGTAAGTTATGCCTGCCTAATTCCACTTCCAAAACCGATACTTTACGGTTAGAAGATAATTTCTTTTTAGGACCGCGGGGCTCTTTAGGAGTCCCTTTTAAATATCCCTGGTTACCGTTAACCTCCAAATCTACACGCGGTTTCTCAACAGTATAAGTCCTAACCAAGCAGCCGTAGAAAGAAAAAATCAAAACAAGCAATCCCCCAAACATCCATCTTCTAACCATCTTATCCTCCTTTATTGCTTCGCATTCTCAAAAATTTATTCTTCTTTTCAAAAACTCTAAACTTTAAAACAAATTCTAAAAGCAAACTCTAAATTCTAAACAATTTCAAATATCAAATGTTCTAAATCCTAAACTCTTCAGCCATAGGCTGATCCGCCTCAGGCGGAAAATTTTGATGCCAAAATTCTAAACATTATTTTGATTTCACATTTTGGACATTTGATATTGTTTAGCCTGCCTGCGCCAAGGTTTCCATCGGCTTCCATCGGCTTCGCCGAGAAGCGATCGCCGAGAAGAGCAGGATTTAGGGCTTAGGATTTATTTATTATTTGGCCATTCCGTCCTCTGTCTTTCCTTCCGGTATATTAACTTTCAGACCCAGTTCGTCTAACTGCCCGGGATAAATTAAAGAAGGAGCTCCGGTCAAAGGACACAAACCTTTCTGAGTCTTGGGAAAAGCAATTACCTCACGAATTGACTTGGTATTTTTTAACAAAGACACCAGGCGGTCCAACCCTAAAGCAAACCCTCCATGAGGAGGCGCTCCATAACGCAAAGCTTTAACCAAAAAGCCGAACTTCTTCTCGGCTTCATCTTTATCTATCCCGATAATACTGAATATCTTTTCCTGCATCTCCGGAGAATGTATCCTTATTGACCCGCTTCCTATCTCTTCGCCGTTTAAAACCAAATCATAGGAACGGGACTTAACCTTTGAAAGCCCTGATTCAAGCAAACTCAAGTCATCAATATCAGGAGCAGTGAAAGGATGGTGCTCCGATTCCCACCTCTTTTCTTCCTCATTGAATTTAAACAAGGGAAAAGACGTAACCCATACAAAACGGAAAGGATTATCCTCTTTTAAATCGGGCTTATCGGTTGAAAACTTATCCATTGCTTCCGCATAAGAAATCCTTTTAAAAGGAATAGGTAAATCTTTTCCAATTACTTCTTTAAATACCGCCGAAACCATATTCTCCACCAGATAATATATGTCTTCTTCATTTACAAAAGACATCTCCAAATCAAGCTGGGTAAATTCCGGCTGGCGGTCTTTTCTCAAATCCTCATCCCTGAAACAGCGGGCCACTTGATAATACCTGTCAACCCCTGAGATCATCAACAGCTGTTTAAAAAGCTGTGGGGACTGAGGTAACGCATAGAACATCGCCGGATTAAGCCTGGAAGGGACTAAAAAATCCCTCGCCCCTTCAGGCGTAGATTTTGTAAGAAAAGGAGTCTCTATTTCTAAGAAATCCTTCTTGTCTAAATAACCCCGCATAGCCTTTATTACCCTGTAACGGAAAGTCAGATTATCCAGCAGGGGCTTTCTCCTTAAATCCAAAAAACGGTAAGATAAGCGCACCTCTTCAGAGGTATCAATTGAATCCTCAATTAGAAAAGGGATATCTTCAGCTTTGTTCAGGATATCTAATTCCTCAACCGCAATCTCGACACTTCCGGTAGTTATCTTAGGATTTACAGTCCCTTTAGGCCTTAAAGAAACCTTGCCTTTAACCAAAATAACATCCTCATTTTTCAACTTCCCGGCAAGTTTACAGGCTTCTTTAGAAACAGAAGGAATAAAAACAAGCTGGGTAATACCATAACGGTCGCGGATATCAATGAATATTATTTTTCCGTGGTCACGCCGGGAATTAACCCATCCGCAAAGACAAACTTTCTTGTCTATATCTGATTCTGATAATTCCCCGCAAGAATGGCTTCTTAACATAACTGCTTCCTTAACTTTAATCCTATCAAAAGGTTAATTGCTAATAACTACAATATGTTACGTTTTCTAAAACTCTAAACACTAAACTCTAAATCCTAAACAAATCCAAAACTCAAATGTCCCAAACCCAAAACGATAATAAATATGAAACTCTTTGTTTTAGATTTTGAGTTTTCTCCATTTTGAGTTTATTTAGAGTTGGGGTTTATTATCACGTATATTAAAATTCCGGGTCAACTCTTCAATTAAACCTTCTATGTCCAGGTCTTTCTGCTCAGAACTGCGCATATATTTGAGAGGATACACATTCTTCTTTAACTCTTCTTCCCCTACAATAATTACGAATTCCGCTCCCAATTTCTGGAAATACCTTAATTGAGATTTAAGAGATTTCTTTTCAAAATCCATATCCGCGGGAATCCCTTTTTCTCTCAAAAGTTTAATCAGCTGAAATGCCTTCTCGAATACACCCTCATTAGTATAGGCCGCAAAAACAGGCTGGTTTATCTTTACCGGTTTATCTTCCAGTAAAAGAAGAATCCTATCTAACCCAACAGCAAAGCCGCAGGCAGGTTTATCCGGCCCGGAAAGTTCAGATACAAGGTTATCATAACGCCCGCCGGCAGCAACGGCATTCTGTGAACCCAATAATCCCCGGGCAGTAAATTCAAAGACAGTCTGAGTATAGTAATCAAGCCCTCTTACCAAAGACGGAACAATCCGGTAACTTATATTCAGAGAATTAAGCTCTTTGCATACATTATCAAAATAGGACCTGCATTCGTTACATAGGTAAGAATGGTTTAAATTGAGAGACTTTACTATGTTCCGGCAGGAATCTTTTTTGCAGTCAAGTATCCGAAGGACATTCGCATAAAGCCTGCGTTTACAGTCATCGCATAAACTGTTTTTGAAAGGTTCTATCTTTGAAAAAAGGGTATTTTTCAACTTATCCTGGTCATTCTTACAGCCTAAACTGTTAATTTCCAAACGATAATCTTTAACTCCCAATCCAAAATTTTTTAAAAGAATATCCGCTAAGCTAATAGTCTCCGCGTCAAGAAAAGGGGATTTTATTCCCAATACTTCCGCCCCGATATGATTAAACTGACGCAGCCTGCCTCTTTGAGGCCTTTCCCCTCTAAACATCGGGCCGATATAAAAAAGCTTAACCAGCCTTTGGAAATATAACCTATGTTCTATATATGCCCTGACAACCTGGGCTGTCCCTTCAGGCCTAAGGCATAAGCCTTCTTTGCCCTCAATCTTGAATATCTGCTTCTCTACTATCTCGGTATTACTGCCCAATCCCCGGATAAATATTGCCTGGTTCTCAAGCACAGGCAGGCGAATCTCAGAATACCCGTAACGTTTAAAAATCTTGCGGGCAAGATTCTCAATAATATTGACTTTTTCTGACTCTTCAGGAAGCAAATCTTTTACTCCCCGGACAAGGCGGTATTTTACTAAAGCCATAATCCTATTATTTTGGGACCACCGCAAAATCAAGCACAGATAGCATTATGCGGCAGTGCTTATTTTATCTTATTTTTCATCTCTAACCCCGGCTTGAATACCACAACTTTACGTCCAGGAATAGGAATAGGCTGATTGATACGAGGATTACGCCCAATACGTTTTCTGCGTATTTTTACTTTAAAGACCCCAAAATTACGGATTTCAATCTTGTTTCCTTTAATCAAGGAATCAAGCAAGCTGTCAAAAACTTTATGAACTACTTGTTTAACAACAACTTGTTTTATCCCTGTCTCCTCTGAAATCTTTAAAACAATTTCTTTCTTAGTCATACTGACTCCTTCCTTTAATCTATGGTATTGTCAAAACTATCTTTGTTTTCTAAACCTTAAAACAAATCCAAAATCCCAATATTACCAATACTACCAAACAAATCCCAATTTCAAAATCCAAACATAAGAAGAATTAATGTTTCCCCTCTTTTGGATTTGGGATTTGGAGTTTATTTTGAATTTTGTAGTATTTGAATTTAGGATTCCCTCCCCCCTGCCCGAATTTTTTCATAGAACATTTGACAGCATCTTTTTTTCTAACATATTTTGTTGTTACTCATTGATTTATAGGAAGTTAGGATGTTTTATATCATTATATCAGTTCAATGTCAAGGAAAAGTTGCCTTTCCCTAAAATCTTTGAAAGCCGGTTAAATAAAGCCTTTCCGGGAAGAACGAAAAAGCCCTGGTCAGGCTTTATTTTTACAAATTTAAGTTCCGGGTTCCGAAAATGAAAAAACACCGGTGTTTTCCCAGGATAATCCTTGATGCTTTTTCTAAGTTCCTTAATTAACCCCGGGTCCGTATCCTGAACATAGATATTCACCGCCTTAACCCAGGAATAAATATCGGCTAAAGGTGTTATTCTCGAAACCAAAAGTTTAGATCCTCCCTCTTTTAAGCTCATTCTGCCCTGCACAGCTACGATATTCCCTTTATAAAGCAAAGACTTAACTTCTTCAAAGGCTTTCGGAAAAACAACACCTTCAATAACAGCGGTCTCATCCTCTATTAAAAAGAATGCCATCATTGCTTTTGTTTTCTTGGTAGTGGTAAGTGTTACTTTATTTATCAATCCGGCAATTACAGGTTCCAAATTCCTTCTAAATATATCAGAGAGACTCGATATGCTTGTCAATTTAGCTGTTTCAATAATACCCCTGTAACTTTCCAAAGGATGGCCGGTAACATAAAAACCCAGTAAATCTTTCTCAAACTGAAGCAGTTGCTGAAGAGGCCATTCTTCTATATCGGGAAAGTCAATGGCTTTTTTATCCATACAGGCTAAGAGAGAATCATCATCAAACATAGAAATCTGAGAAGAAGATTTTTCTCTTGCCAGCCTCAAAGAAAACTCCATAGCCTTCGGAAGAACTGCCACCATCTGAGAACGCCTGCCGAAACTGTCCATAGCGCCGCATTTTATTAAACTCTCTAAAACTCTTTTGTTAACCGCTTTTGAATCCAGCCGCGAACAAAAATCAAAAATGTCTTTGAAGTTTCCTCTTTCCTTCCTCTCTTCAATAATTTTCTTAACCGCGGATTCTCCGATATTCTTAACCGCCAGGAAGCCGAAACGAATGCTTTTCCTGCCTACAACCGTAAAATCAGCAAAACTTTCATTTATGTCCGGAGGCAGGATATCTATATTCATCCTCTTTATCTCATTGATATACCCAACCAGTTTATCGGTATTGTCTTTTTCTGAACTAAGCAGGGCCGTCATAAATTCCACAGGGTAATTAGATTTCAGAAAAGCCGTCCGGTAGGATATCAAAGCATAGGCGGTAGAATGGCTTTTGTTAAAACCATACCCTGAAAAATATTCCATTAAATTAAAAATCTTTTCCGCCGATGATTCCGAAATATTATTCTTTACACAGCCGTCAATAAAATGTTTCCTTTGCTCCTCCATAACCTCAGATATCTTCTTGCCCATAGCCCTGCGCAGTAAATCCGCGTCAGCTGAGCTGAATCCGGCAAGGCTTACAGCTATCTGCATAACCTGTTCCTGAAAGAGTATTATCCCATAAGTATCTTTGAGTATCGGCTTAAGTTGAGGAGATAAATAAACAGCTGATTTTTTGCCGTGTTTTATCTGAATAAAGTCATCCAGCATTCCGCTTCCTATAGGACCCGGGCGGTAAAGAGCTAAGATAGCTATTAAATCCTCAAATCTTTCAGGAACTATCTTCTTTAAAAGCTCTTTCATCCCTGAACTCTCAAGCTGGAAAATACCATCAGTCAAACCTTTGGCTAAAAGGTTGTATGTTCTTTTGTCGGCCAGGGATATTTTATCTATATCAATTTCTTTATTCCGAGTGCGTTTAATTATTTTCAAAGACCGTTCTATAACAGTAAGGGTCCTTAACCCTAAAAAATCCATTTTTAAAAGCCCTATCTTTTCTACCGACTTCATATCAAAACCCGTCACTACCTGGCCGTCAGAGGTTTTAAACAAAGGAAGATAATCGGTTAAGTCCCGGTCGCTGATAACTACACCCGCGGCATGAACAGAAGCATGGCGGGACAATCCTTCTAAATAAAAAGCGGTATTTATAAGCTCTTTAATTTTGGGCTCTGTATCATAAATAAGTTTTAATTCCGGATTAACCGACAAAGCTTTCTTTAAAGTCATCCCGCTTTCCTGGGGAATGAGTTTAGCAATTTTATCTACCTCAGAATAGGCTAAATCCATAACCCTGCCCACATCACGGATCACCGCCCTTGAAAGCATTGTTCCAAAAGTAATAATCTGGGCGACACGGCTTGCTCCATATTTACCTGAAACATAATCTAAAACCTGAAGCCGTTTCTCATAACAAAAATCAATATCAATATCAGGCATCGTAATTCTTTGAGGGTTAAGAAACCGTTCAAAAATAAGGTTGTATTTTAAAGGGTCAATATCCGTTATCTTAAGTAAATAACTCACAACACTCCCTGCTGCCGATCCTCTGCCCGGCCCTACCGGTATATCATTATCTCTGGCATATTTGATTAAATCCCATACAATCAGGAAATAGCTTGAGAAGCCCGTCTTCTTTATTACCTCCAACTCTCTATCCAGCCTTTCTTCTATTTCCCTACTTGGATCAGGATACCTTTTAGAGAGGTTCTTCCGGCAAAGATCCTCCAAAAAACTATGCGGGTCCACAGAATCAGGTAAAGGAAAATTAGGCAGGCGTAAATGTGAAAAATCAAAATTGAAGTTGCATTTATCGGCAATCTCTACAGTATTCCTTATAGCTGAAGGAAGATCTTTAAATAATTCTTTCATCTCATCCGCAGACCTAAGATAAAACTGGTTGCTGTTAAATCTCATCCGCTTAGGGTCCGAAAGAGTAGTTTGAGTCTGCACACAAAGCAAAACATCATGAGCGAATGATTCGTTACTATTAATATAATGAACATCATTGGTAGCGACTAAAGGAATATCAAACTCTTTGGATATCTTTACTATCTGCCGGTTAACTTTATCCTGTTCTTTCAGCCCGTTTGACATTATTTCCAAATAGAAATTCCCTTTACCGAATATATTAAGGTAATCATCAGCAGACTTTAAGGCCATACTCATATTATCTTTTATTATATACCGGGGGATTTCTCCCTTAAGGCAGGCCGATAAACAAATCATCCCTTCATGAAATTGATAAAGCAGTTCCTTGTCAATCCTGGGTTTATAATAAAAACCCTCTAAATACCCTTTGCTTACAATTTTGACTAAGTTCTTATAACCCTGCTGGTTTTTTGCTAAAAGGATGACATGATAAGGAGAGTTCTCCCTACTGCGGGGATTCTTATCAAAACGGGAACCCGGAGCGATATAACACTCCGCGCCTATAATGGGCTTTATGCCGTATTTCAAACAAAGGTTATAAAACTCTACCGCGCCAAAGAGATTGCCGTGGTCAGTCATAGCTAAAGCCGGAAACTTTAGATCTTTGGACTTTTTAACTAACCGCGGCAAATGGCATAACCCGTCAAGAAGGCTATATTGAGTATGAACATGTAAATGGACAAACTCCGCATGTTCCATATTTATTTATAATCTACTTTCCCATTCCTACTCTCTGAACAACCTGAAAGATTTTACCTTCAGTCTGGATTGAAGGAGCGATAATTATTTCCACAAAGTGCATTTCTTTAATACTACTTACGCCTAAACACCCCATTGAAGTAGCTAAAGCTCCCATAAGGTTTTGAGACCCGTCATCAACAACTGCCGGCCCGAAAAGAATCTGCTCTAATGTCCCGGATATGCCTACTTCAACCCTTGTACCCCGGGGAAGATTGGAATGAGACGTAGCCATGCCCCAGTGGAACCCCTTGCCCGGAGCTTCTTTTGCTCTGGCTAAACTTGACCCGATCATAACCGCATCCGCGCCGCAGGCAAAAGCTTTACATACATCTCCGCCTGTACGCATTCCTCCATCGGTAATTATAGGGACATACCTCCCTGTCTTCTGGTAATAAAAATCCCTCGCGGTCGCGGCATCAACAGTCGCGGTCACCTGAGGAACGCCTATTCCTAAAACCCCCCGGGTAGTACAGGCGGCACCGGGTCCTACACCAATCAATAACCCCGAACACCCGGTTTCTAAGAGGTCTAAAGTGACATCGTAGGTAACACAATTACCTATCATAACCGGGATATTTCTTTCTCTGCAGAATTTTGAAAGGTCAAGGGGTTTATATTTTGATGACATATGCGCCCGGGTTGTAACTGTAGACTGAACTACAAAAGCATCAACACCGGCCTCTTCGGCTAAAGAAGCAAACCTTTCAGCATTTTTAGGGATACAGCTCACACAGGCAAATCCCCCCTTTGCTTTTATCTCACTCACCCGTTTAGAAATTAGATTTTCCTTAATTGGGGCAGTATAAACCTTCTGAATTAAATTTGTGGCTTCTTTAGGTTTAGCTTCAGCTATTTCGGCTAATATCTCATTAGGCTTATCATACCGGGTCTGCACCCCGTCTAAATTTAAGACTGCTATCCCTCCCAACCTTGACATCTCTACGGCAAAAGTAACATCAACAACTCCGTCCATCGCCGCGGCAATTATTGGTATATTGAATTTCTTCCCCGAGAAATTCCAGGAAGAATCAACCCCTTCAGTATCACAGGTAATATTTCCCGGAACCAAAGCTATCTCATCAAACCCGTAACAGCGGCGCGCGCGCCTTTCTTTACCTATCCACTCTGCCATTTCTAACCTCCTTAATTAAAAAACTGTGTTATCAAAACTCTTCAGCCATAGGCTGATTCTAAACAAATCCTGAAAGCAAACTCTAAATCCTAAACTCTAAACATCCTAAACAAATTCTAAATCCTAATTTCAAATGTTCTAAACTTTATTTTAGGCTTTGAGTTTTCTTCATTTTGAGTTTATTTAGCCTTCCTGCGCTAAGGCTCCGGTAGGCAAGGGTTTAGGGTTTTTATCCTTCCAGCTATAGTCTCTAACAAACAGGATACAAACCTATTCCTTAAAGGACAGGTTACAAACCTATTCCTTAAAGGACAGGTTACAAACCTGTCCCTACTTGTTTATTCCTTTTCTACTATCATTTACCCCGTTAGAGATTAAATATTCCGGCTGTCTACGGCCGTCTAAAGACGGCCTATCTCTAACGGGGTTTACTATTTCTTTGCAAATTAGGGAATAATTCATCATCCCCGGCATCTCTATTTTCAGAGGAACCCGGTCAGGGGCATCTCTAAGCCAAAGGCGAAAAGGATACGGATCCCCTTCAAAAACAAAGGCAGAAAACTTCCCCGCGCCGGTATCAACAATTTCTTTGCCTTTAAAGTTCAAATTAAATTTCTTCGTAGGCAAATTTACAGAAACATCTTTAACCCCAAAATAATCGGCTAAAGTCCGGTAATAATAACTTATCAATATCGCGTTATCTATTGAAGAATCCTTATTTATACTCATTTTCTTAGAAAGAAAAGCTCCTTTCTTTACTATCTTTATCTTATAATTATTCTGGTCATACACTTCTTCTATATTTGTATCAAAGTTTGCCGGTTTCTTAATTTTCCTTATAACTTTCACGGGCAGGAAACTATTCTTGTCAGCAAAGATCTGTTCAAAGTCTTTGAAATAGGAAGTACGGGTATCAAAAGTAATAAGATAAACTTTTATCTTCCCAATCTCTTTTTCTCCCTGAAAAACCAATTCTGCCCGGCCCAACTTCACTTTTCCGTAATACACCGAATAGATTATTTTCTCCCCGGGAAGAAAAGGAAGGTCATCTCTTCCATTATCTGCTAAAGCCAAAGGGGCTGAATAATCAGCATCCCGGCCATCAAAAGCTGAACGCCTTACAATACAAAAACATATACCCGATAAAATTATTAAGCTAAATACTACAGTAATAGTTACTTTAAGTAGTTTTTTCATTAGTTTCTATTTCTATGAGCTTATACTCTTACTCAACAACCCATCATAACGCTGTTGCATAATAGCAACATCGCCTGATTACAGCGATATCCTTATACCCTTACGGGCACAGGTTAGAAAATGATTGCAACGATAAAAAGCTAATATTTTCAATCATTGTAATCTTATATTAATCTCTGCAATCAGGGACTGTTGCATTTTACCTGTGCCCGTAAGGATACAACAGTCCCATCATTAAAACCCATAATTTAGCATAAATACAGGATTTTTCAACAAAAAAAGGCCTTCCGGAAATAAATCCGAAAGGCCTTCTTTTTTCTCTCAAGGCCCTGTAGCGTAACAGCGCCTAATTCCAACAATTTAAAAAAGAGTTTACAACGACTAACTCCGGCTTGACATCGAGAAAATCTCTGAAATCTGTATTTAATCTAAGGAATCAGGGACTGTTGTGTTTTACAACAGTCCCCTCAAATCTTCCGCTTAGTACATTCCTCCGGGCATCCCGCCTTGAGGCATACCTCCGCCTACAGGAGGAGTACTTTCCTTCTCCGGTTTATCAACAATAACACACTCAGTTGTAAGAAGCAAAGAAGATATAGAAGCAGCATTCTCCAAAGCTGTCCTGGTAACTTTCACCGGATCCATAACTCCGTCTTCAACCATATCGGTAATTTTGTTCTTAGCCACATCAAATCCGATATTCGACTTCTCATTCTTAATCTTCTCGACAATAACCGACCCTTCAAGCCCGCCGTTCTCGACTAACTGGCGAATAGGCTCTTCAATCGCCCTCTGGATAATCTTAGCCCCGATTTTTTCATCACCAGTAAGCTTGATTTTCTCTAAAGCAGGGGCAGCCCTCAGTAAAGCCACTCCTCCTCCGGGGACTATTCCTTCTTCCACTGCCGCTCTGGTAGCATGCAGGGCATCTTCTACCCTGGCTTTCTTTTCTTTCATCTCTGTCTCAGTGGCAGCGCCTACATTAATAACCGCTACCCCTCCGGCAAGTTTTGCCAACCGTTCCTGAAGTTTCTCTTTATCGTAATCTGAATCGCTGTCTTCAATCTGCCGGCGGATCTGCTTAATTCTCGCTTCAATATCCTGAGTCTTTCCTGAACCTTCAATTACTGTTGTATTCTCTTTATCAATCCGGACTCTTTTTGCCCTTCCTAAATCCTCTAATCCAATATTTTCCAATTTGAGGCCCAAGTCTTCAGTAACGGCTTTTCCTCCGGTAAGAATAGCTATATCTTCCATCATAGCTTTTCTTCTGTCTCCGTAACCGGGAGCTTTCACCGCGCAGCAGGATAAAGTTCCCCGTATCTTATTCACAACCAAAGTAGCCAGCGCTTCTCCTTCAACATCTTCAGCTATTACAAGTAAAGGCTTTCCCGAACGGGCAATTTTTTCCAATAGAGAAAGCATATCCTTAAGGTTTGATATCTTCTTTTCATAAATAAGGATATAAGGATCTTCTAAAAGGCACTGCATCTTATCAGTATCAGAAACAAAATAGGGAGACAAATACCCCTGGTCAAACTGCATACCTTCAACAACATCCAAAGCTGTAGATGTAGATTTCGCCTCTTCAACAGTAATAACTCCGTCTTTTCCCACTTTTTCCATAGCATCAGAAATAAGGTCTCCAATATTACTGTCCGAATTAGCGGCAACAGTAGCTACCTGGGCAATCTCTTTCTTATCCTTTACCAATTTGGAAATACTTCTAAGTTCTCCTACCACAACTTCAGCGGCTTTATCAATACCTCTCTTCAATGCCATAGGGTTGGCTCCCGCGGCAACATTCTTTAACCCTTCCTTAAAAATAATCTCAGTCAAGACTGTAGCGGTAGTTGTCCCGTCACCGGCATTATCAGAAGTCTTATCGGCGACTTCTTTAACTAACTGAGCGCCTATATTCTCAAAAGCATCCTCTAACTCCACTTCTTTGGCAACTGTCACCCCGTCTTTGGTAATTGTGGGCGAGCCGAACTTCTTTTCAATAACAACATTTCTCCCTTTGGGGCCTAAAGTTACTTTGACTGCTTTAGACAAAACTTCAACCCCTTTCAAAATCTTCTTTCTGGCTTCCTCATCAAACAAAAGTTCTTTTGCCATGTTTAACCTCCTGGTTATTTAATAATTGCTAATATATCATCCTCACGTAAAATGAGATACTTACTTCCATCCTTATCGCTTATTTCTGTCCCGGAATACTTTCCGTATAAAACTTTGTCGCCTACCTTAACTTCTAAAGGAACCACTTTCTCTCCTTCACGCCGTCCGCTTCCTACTGCCACAATTTTGCCTTCCTGAGGTTTCTCCTTCGCAGTATCAGGAATAACAATACCTCCCTTTGTCTTCTCCTCAGCTTCCAAAGGCTCAACTAACAACCTGTCTCCTAACGGTTGAATACTCATACACACCTCCTTGAGTAATTTTTAAAATTAATAATAAATATCTGACCGATCCCCTTACAAATCAAACCTTTTCTTCTAAATTAGCAAGCTCAGCATTAGAGTGCTAACTATTCTACTTAAAAAGATTATTTGGTCAAGAATTTTTTTTAATTTTTTTTTAATTTTTTGGGATTCCCGCGGCAAGTAAACTAAGGCCTTTCAAAGACAAGTCAGTATCTGTATAATCAACTCCGGCTATGCTTTTGATAATAAGAGAACTGTCTCCTCCGGTAAGGACCACCTTAAAATTCCCCTTGGTCACATTCTTACGGAAATGCTTTATTAGTCCGCCGATTAAAAAGCTATAGCCAAAAACAATGCCCGAGTTTATACATTCACCGGTAGTCTTCCCCCTTAAGCTGTTTGTCCTTCTAAGTAAAACTTTACCCGGCAACAAGGCGCAATTATTCAAAAGGGAATTAAGAGACAACCTCACCCCGGGAAAAATCATTCCTCCCTGATACTCATTTCTTTTTGAAATAAAATCAAAAGTCAAGGCGGTCCCTAAATCCACGACTATCCGGACATTCTTATAAAGCCGGCTTACAGCATAAACATTCAAAAGCCTGTCCTGCCCGACTTCAGAAGGAAATTTGTAAAGGTTTTTTACGGGAATAGAAATATTTTCCCCGCATTCAAAAACTTTTACATTACTTTTCTTCAAGGCCCTAACCGCCCTAAAAGAAAACTTAGGGAAAACCGAACACATGACAGATTTAGAAACTGAATATTTCCTGACAATTTTAGACAAGCTAAGAATGAACTCCGCGTGTTTGACTCTATCCCTAAAAACAATCTTTCCTCTTTTGGAAACAGCAAAATGCACATTTGTATTCCCTGCATCAATAAGAAGAAATGTTTTTGAGGTCATATCTTTACTCTTTACCCAATTAGAAAACTCTGTTCTCTAACAGTGTTCACTTATTTTTCTATTCAAATTCAATATAACCATAATATCGCATATATGCGCGGTTCAAGATCAGTCAGATTGACTGATTAGAAACGGATTAATGTTGTATCCCCCAAATTCACAACATTGACCTTTTAATCAGGAGTCTGTACGGGCGGCATAGGATAAAAGAGATAATCACCTTCCCCTGCTGATTCAAATCCAATCATACTTTGGGTATTAAAACTAACCCCCATAGAAACATTCTGGCCTTCACTAATCACCATAGGAGTAGGAAACGATACTGTGCTTATCAGATCATCGCCGCTGATAACCAGAGTTTCTCCAAACGACCCCTGGGCCTCAGCAGGAACCTGAAAAGATACTGCTTCATACTCAGCAGCATTGGTAGCAGCTTTATAGAAAACAGGATTAGTACCCGCGGTCCCATTCTGTGTAGAAGTATAATAGGTAACTCCCAAATATAACCCCTAGCCTTTAATTGTTATGGTCCGGGAGAGAGTGTTTCTAACATAACGGTATGTCCCTGACGGGATAGAAGAATTAGAAGCATAACTGCCTATTTGAGCGCCCACACTTCCTGAAGCAATGTTAAAAGACCGGCTTCCCTCTCCTATTGTAACCCAGTTAGAACCATCTTGAGAAATCTCTATCTTTTTTATAGTAATAGTATACGTACCATTTACCTCACTGCCGGCATTGCCATAAAAAGTAGGATTTGGCTGGGCAGCGTAAGTCACTACTGTTACCAAAAATATACAAATCATAAACAAACAGATCTTTCTTGCCAAATTCATTCTTAATCCTCCTTTAATTAGCCCTCTTTATCTCAACTGTAACTCCTCCTACTTTACTTTCACTCCATTTCTCTACCACAATATCATAATTTCTCTCTACGGGTATTAAAGCCTGCTTGGTTAGATCTTTTTCAGGGAAAGGCTTATCTGAAAGTTTGAAAGCTTCTTTAAAATCTGATAACTTATCAAAAGCAATATTGAAACGCGCTCCCCCTCCATATTCCAAGGATCCTTTGTTATCATCCCAGGTATAAAATTCTAAAGTAACAGATTTACTCAATTTTGCCTCTAAGCGAGACTTCCAGCCGCACTTATCGCTGAATCTGGTAAAATTATACCAAAATCCTGAAGCATATACTTTAAGCCAAGGCAAATAAGGAATTGGCGCACCTAATTCAAAATCCGCACCGTTAGCCACCCGTTCATAAGTTGTAGATGCGGTTATATCTTCTACAATCCTTGTAGGAGTTACCCGAAAATACCCATTAAGCCGAGCCTCAATAATCTGGCCTAAAGCCTCAAATCCTACCCCTATCCTCCCATGCTCATGTAAATCTTGGTAATCACCAAAAAGATTTATTCCTAAAAGAAGATTTTCTCTTACAAGTTTTCTATATCCTATCCCGACATTATAAGTTAAATCCCCTCCCCTTAGAGAAATACGCGGCTGGTAGAAAAACGTCTCAATCTTATCATCGGATTGGTACAACGGCTGGACAGTTTGAAAATAAAAAGTGGGTTTTTTATCAGATTCATACTGCGCGGACAACTCTACCCTCTCAAGCCACTGAGGGATATCTTTAGCGAAAGACGGCTCTAAAAAGGATAAAACCCCTCCAAAGAATATCCCCAATGCAATAAATAATTTATTTGACACACCCATATCTCCACCTCCTCCTATTAGGCCGATTTACTTCTCCTGCTAAAATCTTATCAAAGAATAACATTCGGTCAATAAAAAATTAGCATATGTAATGTCAAGATTTATTCGGGACTCAGAGGACAAATTAGCTAATCTCTGCATAACCCCGAAAGGTAAGCGATCTAATATTAATCAGATTGTCCGATTAGAAGCTAATTAAGTATTGTGTCCCCCGAATTACAACAAGGAACTGAGCTCCTTTATCTTATCCCTTAAGACTGCCGCTTTCTCAAAATGGAGGTTTTTAGCTTCAATGAGCATCTCTTTTTGAATCCGGCTGATTAGTTCTCTCAATTTATGGGAATCAAAATCTTCGCCGGTAACTTCTTGGGTTATAGCCTCGGCTTTTAAATAGGCCTCAATTCCTTCACGGATGGATTTCTCCACACTTTGGGGGGTGATATTATTATCCTTGTTGAATTTTAACTGCTGTTTTCTTCTTCTTAAACTCTCATCAATCGCCTTACGCATAGAATCGGTAACCCTGTCGGCATACATTATTACTTTCCCCTCAATATTGCGGGCAGCCCTGCCGGAAACCTGTATCAAAGATGTAGAAGACCTTAGAAACCCTTCTTTATCAGCATCAAGAATAGCCACCAGAGACACTTCCGGAAGGTCTAACCCTTCCCTTAACAGGTTAACTCCTATTAAACAGTCAAACTCTTTTTTCCTCAATTTAGTAAGCAGAACCGTCCTGTCAATAGTATCAATATCCGAATGGAGGTATTCAGCTTTAATATCTTCATCTTTTAAATAATAGGCTAAGTCTTCAGCCATCCGCTTAGTCAGCGTAGTAACCAAAGTCCTCTGCCCTTTCTCCGCCCTGTTTCTTATTTCTGAAATCAGGTCATCTATCTGGTTTCTCACCGGCCTAACTTCAACTTCAGGGTCAATTAGTCCGGTAGGCCTTATAATCTGTTCAACAACATTGTTTTTAGAAAGGGCAAGCTCAAATTCCGCGGGTGTAGCTGAAATAAATATGCCCTGGTTAATTCCGCCCATAAACTCCTCAAACTTTAACGGCCGGTTATCCAAACATGAAGGCAGCCTGAACCCGTGCTCTACCAGAGTTTCTTTTCTCGCCTTATCCTGATTATACATCGCTTTCAGCTGGGGTATTGTTACATGAGATTCATCTATTACTGTTATAAAATCATCCGGAAAATAGTCTATCAGACAGTAAGGCCTGCTCCCGGGCTCTCTTTGAGAAAGGTGGCGGGAATAATTTTCAATACCGTGGCACCACCCGCATTCTTCAAGCATCTCTAAATCATAAAGAGTCCTTTTCTGAAGCCTCTCCGCCTCAAGATTTTCTCCTTTCTTTTGCAGGGCTTTAACCCTGTCATTCAATTCCCAAAGAATACTACTCTTTGCCGGCCCGATGCTGTCCTTAGATGCTAAAAAGTGCTTAGCCGGATACAAAGCAGTCTTATCAGCCTCAGATATCCTTCGGCAGGAAACAGGGTCAATTTCAGAAATACCTTCTATTTTATTCTCCGAAAAATTAATTCTCAAAGCGGTATTCTTATACGCGGGATAAATATCTATGCTTTCTCCTCTTACCCGAAACATCCCTCTCTGAAAAGAGAAATCGTTGCGTTCATACTGGAGCTCTATAAGCCTGCCATACAAATCCTCCTGTTCTATTTCCTGTCCCTTATTGAGGTATAAGACCAGGCCTTTGTAATCCGAAGGAGATCCGAGATTATAGATACAGGAAACAGAAGCTACAACAATCACATCCCGCCTGGACATTAAAGAACTGGTAGCCGATAACCTAAGACAGTCCAAGCGTTCATTAACCGCGGCATCTTTTTCAATATAAGTATCCGTTTTGGGTATATAGGCCTCAGGCTGGTAATAATCATAGTAACTCACAAAATATTCCACCGCGTTAGAAGGAAAAAACTCCTTGAACTCCGAATAAAGCTGAGCGGCTAAAGTCTTATTATGCGAAATCACCAGTACCGGACGATTAATTTCAGCAATCATACAGGCCAAAGTAAACGTCTTGCCTGAACCGGTAACCCCTAAAAGAGTCTGAAACTTTTTACCCTGCCTTATATTCCCAGCCAGTCCGGAAATAGCCGAAGGCTGGTCTCCTTTAGGTTTCAAGACAGTCTCAAGGCAAAATCTCTTATCCATCGTATTGTCAAAAGTTTAATAACCAAACACCAAGCTGCAAGAGACAAATAATTACCAATACTCAATAAACAATCACCAAACAAAAAAGTTTGAATATTTGAATTTGCTTATTGGTTATTGTTTGGTTATTGTTTCTTGCCTGTGCCCGCCTGTGCCCGTGAGGGTATGAAGGTATGAGGGTATGAGAGTATATCTTGGTTATCTTAGTTCCTCATCCTTCATATAAAGAAATATTTCTTTAAAATCAATGAAAATAAAGGGAACAGTTCTATTTTCTTTGGAAATCGGTTATATTATTTTTAAGGAAATATCCTTGGATTGCAAAGAATGGGTAAGGCTTCCTACAGAAATAAAATCAACCCCTGTTTTGGCAAAGGAATTGACATTATTGATGTTCACTCTGCCGGAAGATTCCAATTTTATCTTTGGGAAAAAGCGGTCGCGGAAAACAACAGCTTCTCTGACTCTTGTAGGGATAAAATTATCCAAAAGTATTACATCGGGACCACACCTGCAGACGACCTTGAATTCATCTATATTCTCAACCTCAACTTCTATCTTCTTATCTATCTTGTCCCTCATTTTTTTGATAACTATCTTTAATTTATCTTCTTTAATTTTCCCCGAAGCTTTTATCTTAGCGGCGGCCATATGGTTTTCCTTAACCATAACCTCATGCCAGAGCCCTAACCGGTGATTAACCCCTCTCCCTGTCCTGACCGCGTATTTCTGAAGGCCTCGAAGGCAGGGTATTGTTTTACGGGTATCTAATACCTTAACTCCGTACTTTTCAGCTATCCTAACGAAATCATAGGTTTTAGAAGCAATTCCGCTCAAATGCATAAGAAAATTTAAAGCTACCCTTTCGGCCTTCAGGACAGAAACCCCTTTTCCCCGAATCTCGGCAATACAGGCCCCTTTAGAGATAACATCTCCGTCTTTTTTTAGTTTCCTAAACTTAACCTTGCTGTCAACCTGCTCAAAAACTTCCCTGCATACATCTATACCGCATAAAACCAGCTTTTCTTTAGCCTTTATCTCAGCTTTTATAACTGATTTTGGAGAAACAACATACTCAGTAGTTATATCCTTATGCCCAATATCTTCTTCCAAAGCTAATTTTATTATCTTTTTAGTCTTTGCGTCAATTACCATTTTATTTTCTCCAGCCTTTCTTTCTCCTGAAGAGATACTTTTAACTTGCTTTTTGTTTCTTCTACAACTTTTGCCGGGGCTTTATCGGTAAAATTACTGTTTTTAAGTTTCTTCTCCTGAATAGATATAAACGAAGAAAGCCTGTTAATTCTTTCTGATACAGGATTCTTCCCGCTGCCAATATCAGGGGCATCTTTCCTGCTAATTCCTATATCATAAACCGGAGTGGTGATAGAAATAAATCCCTCTTTTAAGGCGCTTCCTTTAACCTCTATAAAAGACCTGGACAAAAAGTCAATCCAAGGCTTGTTTTCTTTGACAATTTCAAGCGCCTTTAGGTTGTTAGAAAAAACCGCGACTCCCAATTTCTGAGACAGGCCTAAATCTTTCTTAAACCTTCGGACAGCCAGGACAAGATCTCTAAGGTTTATAAAATCCTGAGGGATTTCTTTCGGGACAAAAGACACATTCTTTAATTCCGGCCAGTCAGAAACCATTATACTACTTTTTCCGCCTTTACTGTTTATTTTTTGCCAAATCTCTTCAGTAATAAACGGCATGACAGGATGAAGAAGACGGAGGAAATTATCCAATATAAACACTAAAAGGGTATTCTTAACAGGGCTTTTCTCTATCTTGCTGATTTCAATATACCAATCGCAGAACTTGTGCCGGAAAAAGTCATAAACCTGCCTTGCCGCGTCATCAATACCGCGCTTATCAAGATTGGAAGAAACTCCTTCTGTCAAGAGATTCAGCTCGGAAAGAATCCATTTATCGCTTAAAGAAAGTTGTTTCTCCGAAAAAGAAGATAAATCCGGAGAACTTCCTTCGCGAACATCAAGGATATAGCGGGAAGCGTTCCATATCTTATTGGCAAAGTTCCTGCCTAAAAGAAACTTGTCTTCCGAAAGATACACATCGCTTCCGGCAGAAGCCAGCATCATTAAAGAAAACCTGAGGGCGTCCGCTCCGAACTTCTCAATAATATCTACCGGATCAATAACATTCCCCAAAGACTTTGACATCTTCACGCCCTTAATATCGCGCACTGTCCCGTGAATAACCACATCCTTAAACGGGATATCCCTCATAAATTCCAAACCTGACATAACCATTCTGGCAACCCAAAAGAATAGGATTTCAGAACCGGTCACCAAAACATCCGTAGGATAGAAATAATCGAGGTCTTCTTTATCGAATCCTTTTCCCTTCAATTCTCTTGCCTTAAACGGCCAGCCGAAAGAAGCGAACGGCCAAAGCCAGGAAGAAAACCAGGTATCCAAAACGTCTTCGTCCTGAACAATCTTGTCCGACCCGCAATAAGGGCATTTCTCAGGCCTTTCTTCAGAAACGATTATTCCTTCATTGATTTTTGATTCCCGGCAGCTCTCACAATAATAAACCGGCAGTCGGTGGCCCCACCATATCTGGCGGGATATACACCAGTCTTCTATATTCTCCATCCAGTTAAGGTAAACTTTCTTCCAGCGTTCGGGAGAAAAAGTGATTTTCCCTTCAGCAACCGCCTTCAATGCCGGCTCAGACAGAGGTTTCATCTTCACAAACCACTGTTCCGACAGCTTAGGCTCAATCATTGTCCCGCAGCGGTAACAGTAACCCGCGCTGAGCTTGTAAGGCTCCTCTTTTTCCAAAAGGTTGTTTTCGGAAAGATAAGATAAAAGCTTCTTACGGGCCGCAAACCTGTCCATTCCCTGAAACTCTCCGGCAAAGCTGTTTAAAACCGCGTCTCCGTCCATTATGTTTATGAACTCTAAATTGTGGCGTTTTCCCATATAAAAGTCATTCTTATCATGCGCCGGAGTAACTTTGACAACCCCGGTCCCGAAATCAGGGTCAACAAAATCATCAAAGATAACCTTCAGTTTCCGGTTCATTACCGGAAGAATAACCTGATAATCCTTTAAATAGGCATACCGTTTATCTTTAGGATTAACAGCTACCGCAGTATCTCCCAACATCGTCTCAGGCCTGGTAGTAGCTACGACGATATAACTTTTAAGCTGATTTTCTTTAACTTTAGTATTTTCTTTAGGAATTAGCGGATACCTAAGATAATAAAGCTTACTGTCAGTTTCTTTATGCGGGGCTTCTTCATCAGACAAGGCTGTTTTACAACGCGGACACCAGTTAATTATATAATTACCTTTATAAACCAACCCCTTATTGTAAAGATGGACAAAGGCTTTTCTCACCGCGTCAGAATACCCCCGGTCCATTGTAAACCTCAGCCTTCGCCAGTCACAGCTCGCACCCAGGCGTTTAAGCTGGTTTATAATGGTAGAGCCGAATTCTTCTTTCCACAGCCAGAGGCGCTTAACAAATTCTTCTCTGCCAATATCTTCCTTTCTCAAAGAATCCTTAGCCAGCCTGCGTTCAACCACGTTCTGGGTGGCAATGCCGGCATGGTCCGTCCCCGGCATCCACAAAGAAGAATATCCCTGCATACGTTTATACCGGATAAGGGTATCCTGAATAGTGTTATTCAAGGCGTGCCCCATATGAAGGATACCGGTAACATTGGGAGGCGGGATAACTACCGAAAACGGGCCTTTCCCTTTTCCTCTCTCGGCATTGAAAAACCCGTTTTCCTGCCAGAAATTATACCATTTACCCTCTGTCTCTTTGGAATCATACTGCGTTTTCATAAGAAAATACTTTACAATACAACTTATTGTATGTCAAGGTTATTTGAAAAAACCGTGCAAAAAATGAACTACCTCGCAGCAAGCTGCGAGGTATCAAAAACTTTTCCAAAAAAGG
>CAZSRG010000005.1:6601-37777 GCA_964609315.1 uncultured Planctomycetia bacterium | reverse complement strand
TATCCTCTGATCTGTGTTATCTATTGTCTATTCTCTATTTTCTATTTTCTATTTTCTATTTTCTGTCTTCCGTCATCTGTCTTCTGTCTTCTGTTATCTGTCTTCTTCGGCAGAGCGAACACAAATTTAGTCCCTTTGCCCAGCCTGCTCTCAACATCTATTCTTCCTTTGTGCAGTTCAATTATGCCTTTTACAATAGATAACCCCAACCCTGTCCCTTTAGATCCCGGCCCGGGGACTCTCCCAAACTGCTGGAACTTATCAAAAACCTTAGGAATATCTTCTTCAGAGATACCGATACCCGAATCCTCAACTGAGCATAAAATACTCTCCTCTTCATCTCTTACCTCGATTATTACTTCTCCTCTTTCGGTAAACTTCAAAGCGTTACCGATTAAATTATTAAACACCTGTATAACCTTATCTTTATCAGCGTAAACAATAATTTTATCTGAAGACAAATCCAGTTTTAAAATAATATTCCGTCCTTTAATTTTCTTCGAAAATCCGGCGCTAACTTTTTTTACTGCTTCAGCTAAATCAAATTCTTCTTTTCTTAATTCCACTTTCCCCGCTTCAATTTTGGAAATGTCCAGCAGGTTGTCAATAATCCGGGACAGCCTGTCCGCGTCTTCAATACAGAGAGAGAGAAGCTCATTCTGTTCCTGAGTAACCGGCCCGGTTATCCCCTCTAATACCTGAGAAACACTCTCCCGTATAATCGCCAAAGGAGTCCTCAATTCATGGGATACCGTTGAGATAAAGTCCGATTTTAGTTTATCCAGCTTCTTTAACTGTTCGTTCTTCTTTTCCAGCTCGCTATAGAGAGTGCGTATCCCTTCTTCAGTCTTCCTCAACCCCCATTCCTGCCGTTTAATTTTTGCCTCCATCTCTCTAAGCCTCTGCTTCAAATCAGATTCATCCTTTGGGAAAAAATCTGTTTTATCTAAAAGGGCTTTATCCTTGCCGCTCCCGAAATATTCGGTATTCTTCCTAACCGAATCAATAAGAGGCTTACAATCTGCTGTCTTTACACAGTAATCATCCGCCCCGGCGTCTTTAGCCTTAACAGCATCAACAGCATCTATCTTTCCGGTTGCCATAATAATTTTAGCCTTCCCGGCATGGGGAATCTTACGTATACTCCGACAAACATCAAACCCTAACTGGTCAGGAAGGATAGTATCTAAAATAATCAGATCCGGAGACTCCTCTTTTACCTTACCTAATCCTTGGGCTCCGGTTTCAGCAAAAATAATATTATCAAACCCTTCCTTTTTGAGAAACCGGCTTATAATTTTTCTATCCGCGGGGGTATCATCAACGACAAGAATCTTAACCATAAGCTCCTAAAATATTTCAGAACTATCCGTAAATAATACGGCATATTTTTGACAAGTACCAACCAAATGATAAATCCCAAATTCTAAATTCAAAAGAGATAAAAATTGATTCTTCTTATTTTTGGGTTTTGGATTCTGAGTTTATTTTGTAATATTGGTATTTTGGATTTTCTTTTTGCCATCTTTCATTATTAGTACGCAAGATTTAAAAACAAGCTATATCCCGCTACGTCCTGTATGCCCTCTTTACTTACGGGGCAGCCTGCTCACTATTTTCCAGTAAAGGTTAAACACATTCACTATTTCAACAAAATCCTCATAATCAACCGCTTTAGGAATATACCCCGACGCCCCTAATTTATAACTCCTGTTTATATCCTCGGGGTTTTTAGACGAAGAAAGAACAATCACCGGGATATAAGAATACCCAGAGTTAGATTTAAGTTTCTCCAAAACCTGAAACCCATTCACCTTAGGCATATTAATATCTAAAAGGATAATATCAGGAGAAGGGAATCTCTCTTTATCGGCATACCCTTTGAGGTGATAGATAAAATCCAAAGCGTCCTGCCCCCCATAAACCACATAGAGGTTATTCTTTGACTCTGCGCGGTTAAAAGCCCGCACAGTTATCTTTGCGTCAGCCTCGTTATCTTCTACTAAAAGTATATTAAGAGTTTGTATCCTGCCGGCTTCTTCGGGCATAATAATCTTCCTTTCTTTGTGTCAACTCTTCTCGGGTAAATCTTTAGATATGGTAAAATGAAAGACTGCCCCTTTGCCCTGCTCAGACTCAACCCATATCCTGCCTTTATGGTCTTCTATAATACGCTTTACAATACTTAACCCGGCACCTGTTCCTTCATACTCGCTGGAAGTATGAAGGCGGCGGAAGATGCCGAATATCTCCTTATGGTATTTAGGGTCAATACCGATACCGTTATCCTTAACATAAAATTCATAGGCATCAGCTGAGTCCTTCCATCCGATTTCCACCTTAGGATTCATACTGCTTTTAGAAGAAAACTTTATCGCATTGGTAAGCAGGTTAAGAAACACTTCTCCAAGTTTAACCTTGTCACAGCGGATGGCCGGTAAACCGGGCTGAATCTTCAAATCAACCTTATGTTCTTTAACATCAAACTTAATCCTTTCCACAACAGAGCCGACAAGTTCAGCAATATCAACCTCCTCAAAAGGGTTTTTAATCCGTGATATCCGGGAAAGAGTCAATAAATCATCTATAAGCTGACTCATTCTTTTTACCCCCTTGCGTATTTCAGAAATATTATCTTTACCTTCGCTGTCAAGCTTGTCTTTATAATCTTCTTCTAAGAAAGTAGAAAAAGAAGAAATAGCCCTTAGAGGAGCGCGCAAATCATGGCTCACAGTATAAACAAAACGGTCTAACTCTTGATTAGCCTGCTCTAAAAGGGCTTTCTGTTTTTTAAGTTCTTCCCTCTCTCCCTCAACATTAGCTTTTGCCTGAACCAGCCGATCAGTCATCTGGTTAAAAGAGAGGGCAAGATCGCCCACTTCATCATCAGAAACTGCCTTTGCCCTCGCAGAAAGGTCTCCTCCGGTAATAACACTGCTTACCTTAGTTAACTCTTTTATAGGCGCAGAAATAGAACGGGCAATGACTAACGCAGAAAAAACCACAATTAAAAAAAGAAGAAGACTCACAGTTAAAAGCTTATTTCTCAGTTTGTCAGCAGAAACAAAAACTTCGGAAGTATCCATTTTAACTACTATGCCTATATTAAAAAAAGGTATAAACCGCCATTGAGCTAAGACCCTCTTCCCTCTATAATCAGTATAAATACCGGAACCCTCTTCCCCTCTAACAGCTTTCTGAAGAGCAATCTCTTTGTTCCCTCCCAAAACTACGCTGTGCTTGAAAACAGCGTTTGGGTCAAACCGCAAAGGGGTAACTGATACCGCTTTATTCTTAATTTTTACAACCAGCATAGTCTCACCAGTAGAACCTAACCCTCTGTAATTCTTCACAATATCCGAAAGCCCCTGATTGCTCATCTGAGCAGCCAATGCGCCTATAAATTCCCCCCCCTTTAACACTGGAGAGGCAATGAAAATAAAAGTCTTTCCTTCTACCGGATAATTCTCAAAACGAGAAGCCTGAGTCTTAGATGTTTCTTTAGCCGATAAGAATACCTTTGCAAGTTCGGAATCATTACGGTTAACTATTTTAGATACTGAATTGAAATCAGTCTCCATTTTGACTGAAAAAAGGATATCACCCTGGCTTGAAATCAGAAATAAGTCTTCATACCCAAACAAACGCTGATAATAAGTAAGAAAAGGACTGTATTTCTTATCAGTAATAAGATAATCAGGCGAATCCATCCCCCCCTTGGCAAAAGCGGAATTAAACTGTTCCAAAGCATCGGTAAGTTCAGGCATAAGAGAAAGGCGGGTAACATTCATCTTCTTTTCATCAAGGTAATTTTTAATCTGGTTGTTCTTGTTATCAGCTACGGCAGAGAGGCTGTTTGCTACTTCTTCTTCTAAAACCTTACGGGAAGTAGCATAGCTTATATAGATAGCTATTGAGAAAGGAATAAGGGATATGGCCAAAAAAGAAAGGACCAGCTTATCCCCAATAGATAATTTCTTCTTCGCGCCTTTTATAAAAGGTATCTTCATAGTGTTATAAAATTAACTTTCAAAAATATAATACCTGTTTAGAACTATCAGGTCAATCCAAAAAAATAAGTATTTCTATCAGCCATCCGCTATTTGATAATCACAGTTACCAGTAACTATAAGCTATATTATATGATATGTGCAATTTCATATTTCAAATTACAAATTTAAAATTATTTGAACTTGAATCAATATTAAATCTGAAATCTTAAATTATAAATTATAAAGAGCATCCGCTATTTGCTATTAGCCATTCGCCCTTTGCCATTTGCTTGAGACCCTTCGGGAGTGTCTTTTTCTTACACTCCCGAAGTGTAATTCCGGGTTATTTGCCATTCGCCAGTAACCAGTTACAGCTAAGACTAAATTTCTGTTTCCTTTGCCTTAAATATGTGATATATAATATAGGCTATGGAAAACTCTACCCCTATGTTGAAACAATACCTTAAGATTAAATCAGAGCATAAAGACTGCATCCTCTTCTTCCGCCTGGGAGATTTCTACGAGATGTTTTTTGAAGATGCCAAAGAAGCGGCGCGGATTCTGGATTTGGTCCTAACTTCACGGGGAGCGAATAAGTCCGGAAAGATACCTATGTGCGGCATACCCTACCATGCTTCAGAATCTTATATTTCCCGGCTGATAAAGTCCGGCCGTAAAGTCGCTATCTGCGAACAGGTTGAAGACCCCTCTTTAGCCAAGGGATTAGTTAAACGAAAAGTTACCCGCATAATAACTTCCGGAACATTTATTGACGAAAACAGTAATTCGCCGCGATACATTCTTTCCCTTTCGCCTAATAAGAAAAATTACGGATTAGCTTTTACCGATACTTCCAGCGGAATAATATTCACTAACCAATATTCCCGAATTGACAAAATAGTAGAGATCATCTCCAAACTTCCCGCTTACGAATGTATTTTCCCTGATACCGAAAAAGAAAAAATAGATGAAATATTCAGCCACCCTCTGTTAAGAATGAGAAAAACTGCCCTAAGCCCCTGCCCGAGCTGGATGTTTAATACCGAAATTGCCGGTAAATCTATCCAGGACCATTTCCAGACTTATAACCTCAGAGGCTTCGGCATAGACGATTTATCCTGCGCCCAGGAAAGCTCAGGCGCGCTTTTAGCATACCTCAAAGAAATGAATAAACAGCCGCTCAAACATATCGACCAAATATCAGTCTATACCGACTCCGATTATGTTTATATATCTCCTTCGGCAGTATACGGCTTAGAACTAAACCGGCTGAACGAAACTATTGATTTTACTCTCACAGCCATGGGAAAGCGCAAACTTAGCTATTGGCTCTACCATCCTTTAGTAAACACTGATAAAATAAAGGCCCGCCAGCAGGCTGTAAACCTACTGAGAGAGAATGATAAAATACAAGCGGAATTATCCCGACTGTTAAAAAACATACCTGATGTAGAAAAAAGCATTTCACGTATAAGCTGCGGTTATACCCGTCCAAAAGATTTCTTATCTCTCCGCAACGCGCTTGTCCGCCTGCCCGAAATACAGCAGTCAATACAGTCTATAGCCTATAAAAACAGTTTATTTTCGCTTATTGACGCCCCTGATATAAGGACACTCTTAGAAAAAGCCATAAGCCCGAATATCCCTCTTTCCAATCCTGAAGGCAAAGTTATACAAAAAGGGTACAGCAAAGAATTGGACGAGATAAGAAACATTCAGCAAAACGGGAGAGAATGGCTTAAAAAGCTTCAAAGCGAAGAGATAAAAAGGACAGGCATAAATTCCCTGAAAATTGGGTTTAATAAAGTCTTCGGATACTACATTGAAATAACTAAAGCAAACCTAAACGCGGTCCCTTCCGATTATATCCGCAAACAAACCTTAGTTAATGCCGAACGGTTTATTACTCCCGCCCTGAAGGAATTTGAAGAGAAAATGCTTTCAGCCTCAGAGAATGTCCTGGAAATCGAAAGAAAACTGCTTGATGAAATCCAGTCCAGGATACTCAGCCGGTCAACAGCCCTCCATGCTTTCAGCTCAGGCATAGCTGTATTAGACAGCATATACTCATTAAGCATCCTCGCCAATTCTCCGGGATATGTCATGCCGGAAATAAATGACTCGGACATTATCAATATAAAGAATGGCCGCCATCCGGTAGTAGAAAAATCTGTTTCAGGCCAATTTATACCTAACGATACTGTCTCAGACTGTAAGGACAACAGCCTGCTTATTATAACCGGCCCGAACATGGCCGGAAAATCCACTTATATCCGCCAGACAGCGGTTTTAGTAATCTTAGCTCAAACCGGAAGTTTTATTCCGGCTGAATCTGCTGAAATAGGCACAGCCGACAAAGTATTTACCCGCATAGGAGCCCATGACGAAATAAGCAAAGGCCAAAGCACTTTTATGGTCGAAATGACAGAAACAGCAGAAATACTCAACAACCTCTCAGAAAAAAGTTTGATAATATTGGATGAAATAGGAAGAGGCACCAGCACCTTTGACGGCCTAAGCTTAGCCTGGGCAACGGCTGAATACCTCCGGAAAAATAAGGCGAGGACTCTCTTTGCCACCCATTTCCATGAGCTAACCGCTTTAGCAGAAGAATACTCAGGAGTAAAGAACTACAATGTTGCTGTCCGAGAATGGAACGATGAAATAGTATTCCTCCACAAAATAGTTAAAGGCGGGACAGACGACAGTTACGGCATATATGTAGCAAAACTCGCGGGCATCCCCAAAGAAGTCCTTACCCGCGCGAAAAAGATACTCACCCAGCTTGAACTTTACGGAGGAATAAAAGAAAAAATCCGCAGCCTGCCTAAAAAGAATAACCAGCTGTCTCTCTTCTCTGAAAAGACAAATGGAGAATTGGAAGAAATAAAAAAAGAACTTAAAAACTTAGATGCCGATTCTCTTACTCCTTTGGAAGCTTTAAATAAAATACACAGGTGGAAAGACCTTATAAAATGATAATACTAAACCCAAAATCATAAATTCTAAATAAACTCGAAATTCAAATGTCCAAATGTTCAAAACAAACTTCTTTTCAATGAGTTATAAAGAACGTTTTGAATTTTAATCATTTTGATTTTGGATTTGTTTAGAGTTTAGAGTTTAGGATTTAGGATTTACGATGTCTGGGTATTTAATAGCTAATGCCGAAACATAGGCTTAACCCCTTAAAAAGATGGGAAAAGTAAACCTCCTTCCTCCGGAAATAATAAGCAGGATAGCAGCAGGGGAAGTCATTGAACGGCCGGCTTCGGTAATAAAAGAACTGATTGAGAATTCTTTTGACGCCGGGACAAAAAGCCTGGACATCCATTTGAAACAAGCAGGCAAAACTTATATATCAATAAAAGACTCTGGAGAAGGTATCCAGCCTGAAGATATAGAAAAAATATTTGAACGCCACTCAACCAGCAAAATAAGCAGTATAACAGACCTTGATTCTATATGCTCTCTGGGATTCCGGGGCGAAGCCCTTTACAGTATAGCAGCGGTTTCCGACATCACTCTTAAGAGTAAAACAAAAGATTCTGAAAGCGGATGGGAAATACACCTCCGCGGAGGTGAAAAACTAAGCTCTAAACCTTCAGGCCTGTTTAACGGGACTGAAGTAGAAGTAAAAGAACTTTTCTTTAATACCCCGGCAAGAAAAAAGTTCCTCAAGTCCGACAATGCCGAAATAAGGCAGATAATTAACATGGTAACTCCTTACACTTTAATTTATCCTGACTGCCGTATTCTCTTAACACACCATAACAAGAAGGTACTGGACCTGCCCGCTGAGAAAGGACTGATTAAAAGAATAGAAAAGGTTTTGAATCTAAACCCCGAAAACATCATCTTCGCTGAAGGAAAACTGGAACAGAAAGGTATCAAGGTAAAGATTCTCTTAGGCGACATAAACATCCAGCGCCCGCGCAAAGATATGCAGTTTGTTTTCGTAAACAGCCGGCCGGTCCAGCACCATTTGGTAAACTTCCACTTAAACAAAGTGTACAAACTTCTCTTACCCCCGGAAACATATCCCTTCTTTGCGGTATATATAAACCTGCCTCCGGAAAACGTTGATGTTAATGCCCACCCTACTAAACGGGAAGTGCGGATAAAAAATGACCACGATATTATAGCCTTAATCAGGTCTCTGTCAGAAGACAAGCTGATTAATAAAAGCAAGCCTAAACAGATGGGCTCTATTTATGAAAACAGGAAAAAATATCCCCTCAGCTTAGAAGAAAATACGGTTCTCAAAGAACCCGGACAGATAAAAGGCGCTTACCACACAGGAAACTTATCAACACCAGCCCAGGAAGAACATCGCATCCTTAAGAGTGAAGAGACTGCGCCTTACGGAAAAAATAGTTACCAGGAAGATTTAAAATCAAAACTTCTTTCAGCCCAATACGCCGGAGCATTCTTAAACAAGTATCTCTTTTTTGAATCAGGAGAATCTTTATTAGTGATCGACCAGCATGCCGCCCATGAACGGATAAATTATGAAGCTCTCCTTAAACAAATAAAGACCGGCCGTGTTGAAAGCCAGAACTTATTAAGCCCGGAAATACTAAAAATCACCCCTCAGGAAAAAATAGTTTGGGAAGAAATGAAAGATAAATTGGAAAAGATAGGGTTTTCTACAACTCTCTGGGACAATGAAAGTATAAGTATCCAAAGCTATCCCATAGTAATAAACAGACCTGAAACAGCCGTCCGAAACATCCTTGCCGAAAAGGAAAATATCCTAATTGATACAGATACTCTGGCAAGAAGAGCCTGCCGGAAAAGCATTATGGCCGGAGATAGGATTACTCCCAAACAGGCATTAAATCTTATAGCCCAGCTGACTAAATGCGCAGACCCTTTTATTTGCCCCCACGGAAGGCCCACAGTAACAGAAATAAAAGAGAGTGTTTTTGAGAAACAGTTTTTGAGAAAGTAAACCCTGTTAGAGAACTTCGTTCTCTAACGGGATAAAGAACAGCTGTTATTTAATTTTCTCCCAAATAAAGGCTTTATCTTTAGGTTTAACTATAAACGGGAGTTTAACCCCAACCCGTTCTCCTTTGACCGCCTTATCTACAAACAGATGGTCTTTCTGCAGTTCAGTAACCTTCACAACTTCTGCCGGAGTAGATTTACCTATAAACAAAATCTCCTGGCCCTGTTTTATTTCCCGGTTTCTAACTTCCAGTTCGGCAACCATAATTTTCTTATAGAACTTTCTCACATTGCCCAAGAAAACTTTCCTGTATTTATGTTCCAGTCCCCGGCTTATCCAATCTTCGGGCTTGCCGAAATAAAACCCCGCAGAAAAACCCCGGTTATATACAGATACCAGTTCATCTGTTAATTCATCCTTTACCTTTTCAGTTAATCCGCCTCTATAATAGGCATCAATAGCTCTGCGGTAAGAAGATGTAACTATCCGCACATATTCCGGAGGCCTCATTCTGCCCTCAATCTTAAAAGCCTTTATGCCTGATTCAATTAATTCTTCAATAAAAGGCATCGCGCATAAATCCTTAGGGCTTAAGAGATAATCTTTGCCTAAGAGATATTCCGCCTCACCGGCTGTATCTTTAATTAAAAATTCTCTCCGGCAGGGCTGTAAACATTCACCCTTATTTGCCGGCTTATCAAAAGAATAAGCTGACAAAAAACACCTTCCGGAAATACTAACACACATAGCTCCATGAACAAAAGCCTCTATCTCAACATCAAGATTTCTTTCCTCAATTTTTGTTAAGATATCCTTTATATCAGACAAAGCAGCCTCTCGCGCCAAGACTGCCCTTTTAACACCTATACGGCTGAAAAACGACAGGGCTTCAGAATTTAACACTCCCGCCTGAGTAGACAAATGAACCGGAATGCCTAATTCTTTAGCTATTGATAAAACCGCCATATCCCACAGAATAACCGCATCCACCTGAGCTGATTTTGCGGCCCGCAATACTTTTCTAACCTTTCCTAATTCTTTCTCAGAAACAATAACATTAAGGGCCAAATAACCTTTCCTGCCTCTGCTATGTATAAAATCCGATATTTTATTAAGTTCGGAAGCACCAAAATTATCCGCTTTATCTCTCATATTCAGGCTTTTAACCCCGAAATATACACTGTCCGCTCCGCTCTCTAAGGCAGATACAAGAGAAGGCCAGTCTCCGGCAGGAGAAACTAACTCCGGTTTATTTACCGCTGTATTATCCATTGTTTTATGTTTATCATTTTATCAAAGGCAACGATATTTGGCAGGGATTTATAGAAATTTGCAACCCCGGGTTAAACCCGCCAAACGCGACAAAACCGTTACGAACGGAAATGTTGCAGAAAAAGTTTATATGACGAATTTTCCGACAGCTTTAAGGACATCAATCTTGGTAACAATGCCTTCAAGAAAGGAGGCAGTATTAATAATCGGCAGGCATCCGTATTTCGAATTGACCATAATATCAATAGCTTTCCCCAAAACATCCTGAGGAGAAAGAGTAACTACTTTTTTAGTCATAACATATTCTAAGATATAATTGTCCAGTTCGGATTTGTCATAAATCAGGTTCCCCTCTAAAGTCTTGCGGGGAGAAATTATCCGGTAAAGGTCACGCTGGGTAATCAAGCCTTTCAAAATCCTATTATTGTCCAATACCGGTAAATGGCGTATTTTGTGAAGTTTAAAGATATCCCAAACCCTGCTGAAAGGCTCGTCTAAGCCTATAGTAAAAGGCTGTTTTACCATTACATCCTTTACCAAGATCTTCTTGAATAATTTAACCATTGATGAAGCTCTGCGGCCTTACAGCCGCAGTATTCTGCCCTTCGGACCTCCGCAAAGCGGCTTGTCCCGATTATCCCATCGGGGAATCCCGGCCGTCCCGACTGAAGCATCGGGAATCCATCTCCGCCTTCACGGACAGGGTATTGCGATTCGGGATAAAAACAGAAAGTTCCCGATAGAACACTTATATTTCAGCATCCTTAACCAATGTGCGGTAATATTCAAGGCATTTCTTGCAGGTAGGGGTATCATGTTTCCAGTCGGGATGGTCTTTTTGAATAAGGCTTATCAGGTATTCTTCAGCCTGAACGTGTTCTAAAGCATGCTCTTCTTTAACCATCCGGCCGCATATCCGGCATTGATATTCTTTTTCTGGGTCTGAACCTGGTAATTGAACAGAAAAGAATTCGTCCTTATTTTTCTTTTTCTCTTTTCCTGCGCATATACTGCATAACTCAGGGTTATCTGCTGAAGGCTTTCTCCCTATCATCCTTCCGACAAGGCCGAAGAAACCGCTCAGAGGAATATTGCATCTTTTACAACGCAGCATAATTTTTATACTCCCTCCTCTATTGAAATCAACTCTATTCCTGTATTAAAAGATACTTTGCCTTCAGGTTCTTTCTGCTCATCAATCCATGCGACTTTTCCCCTGCAAAATAAAGGCTCGTCATCAAAATATATCTCTAAATCAACTTCTGATAAGGCCTTTATTTTCTTATCCAAAACAATTCTTAACCCCGCCCTGCTGATGTTATCACAATATACAGATATGACTTCCTGATCCGGGCTGTAAATGAACACTTTAAAAGGAACATCTCCCCTTACAAACCTGCGTTTTTCTATACCCTTCCAGTCCATAACCAAAATATCCTCAAATGAATTACCCCGCAGCAAGCTACGGGGTATCGAAGAGTTATTCTTTATAATTCTCTCGCAACAAGTTGCGGGGAATTAAACCATAGATCCTTCGACTCCCTTCGGTCGCTCAGGATCAATTCGACTATAGACTTTTTCTTCGAAAAAGTCTAAGTCTCATTGAATTAAATAGATCCTGTCCTCTAATCTTACCCGTGTTTTTTAATAGAGCTTAAGCCGTCCAGCAGATCCCGGCGTGAAGTAATACCAATAAGCTTATCTTTGTCTAACACTAAAAGATGCCTGAATTTAACCTCACAAAGTTTCTGATAAAGCTTGTTAAGGCCGTCTTTGAGCTGGACCGAAACAACCTCTTTAGTCATAAAATCCTTAACTTTAACTTCTTCTATCGGCAGATTATTAGCGACAACCCGGCGGGCTATATCGCGCTCACTGACAATGCCTACAACTTGTTCCTCACGGAGAATAACCACTACCCCTATATCATTGTCCCGCATAATCCGGGCAATCTCTCCTGCCGCGGTATCTTCGGAAGCGGTAACAACATTCTTTGTTATTATTCCCAAATACTTTTTTCTAAACATATATTCAAATTCCTCTTAGAAGAAATAAATCTTATTCTTTCCGGTTGAATCAGGGCAAATACTCCGGCCTAAACGTTAAATCAGATATATTTCTCTGCAATCTCTGAAGCAAAAGGGATACGCACCTGTTTGCCCTGAAAAGAAGTAAGCATTAACACAATCCAAAGAACCAAACCTGCAAGCCCTACTATAGGCAGTAAAACCCATCCTATTACCGGTATAAAACCAAGCACAAAGCTCAAAACAAAAAGAGCCCCGAAAACAACAATAGACTGAATGGCATGAAAACGGACAACCTTATTATCCTTTTCAATAAGTACAAATATAAGGCCGGTTATCCATCCTACCAAGTAACATAATAACGATGCCGCATTTTCCGGTAAGCCGGTTGAAGTCTTTTCCATATCACCCTCCTTTTCTCCATTCCGTATTGTCAAAGTTATCTTTGTTTTCTAACCCTCTTCAACCATAGGCTGATCCGCCTCAGGCGGAAAATTCAAATTTCAAATGTTCTAAACTTTATTTTGATTTTGGGTTTGGGATTTTGTATTTTGGTCATTTGATATTGTTTAGTATTTAGGATTTAGCAATTAGGATTTCCTCCTCTCTGCCTGCATTTTTTCATAAAACTTTTGACAATATCTTATCTATCATAGATCCTTCGACTCCCTTCGGCCGCTCAGGATCAACTTAGCTATAGACTTTTTCTCCGAAAAAGTCTAATTCTCATTGATTAAAGATACGGCTTTATTATATTCTCTAACTCTTCTTTAGGCATAAATCCCACTTTTTGAGCTACGGGCTTTCCGGATTTAAATAACATAAGAGTAGGTATGCTCATAATCCCGAATTGTGAAGCTAATTCCTGGACATCTTCTACACTAGCCTTACACACTTTAAGTCTTCCTTCATACTCTTCAGCCAATTCTGAAACTACCGGCGCTACCATTTTACAAGCCCCGCACCAGGGCGCCCAAAAATCAATCAATACCGGAATATCGGAATCTAAAACTTCCTTCTGAAAATCCCCGCTTTTGATATCTACTTCTGCCATAACAACACACTCCTTAATTTAAAAGTTTACCCCGTTAGAGAAAGCTACCGTCACCGCAGACCGTTAGAGAACAGAGTTCTCTAACGGGGTTTATATTTCCTGCCCTATAAATAATTAACGCGCGTATATTATAATTATCCGCTTATTCTTGTCAAGTCTTTAGCTTAACAAGAACTCAAAACAGCTAAAAAGAAGAGTTATTTTTTGTCTATTAACTCGTCAAGCCTCTCTTTATCAAAACCCACAACAACTTCTTCGCCAATGACAACCACCGGAACCCCCATCTGGCCGGACAAACGCACCATTTCTCCCACAGCTTCCTGATTAGAAGAAAGGTCTATGTCCTCATAATCCGCCCCTTTAGAAGTAAGGTATTCCTTTACCCTACTGCAATAAGGGCAGGTTGGAGTTGAAAAAACTTTAATGTCCATAATTATTACTCCTATATAATTTGTTCAACTGAAGTAATCCCCTTAACTTTATCTTTCAGCCTCTGTTCAACGCCAACTTTCAACGTGTACAAACTCATCGGGCATGACCCGCAGGCTCCGGTCAACCGCACTTTAACCACACCTTCATCAGAAACATCAATAAGCTCGATATCGCCTCCGTCAACCTGTAAAGAAGGCTTTATCTCTTCTATCACTTTCTTAACTTCTTCTTTCATTCCCCTCCTAAATGAGGCCACAACTTATGGAATCCGAAAGATGACATAAGCTGCATGGCCGAATTTATCCCGCCGAAGGTTGGGAAAATATCAAAGAGATTTTTCCAACATCTTCTCTGAGGCGGGATTTCCTTAATATTTACAAATTAGCAAATGAGGCCACAATTTATGGAGCCTAAAGGACGGCATAAGCTGTCCGGCCGAATTCCTGCCTACGCTAAAACTCCCATCGGCTTCGCCGAGAGGAGAGCGCCGAGAGACAAGTGGCAGGCAGGTATCCCGCTAAGCCTTGGGAAAGTGCCGAAGACAACTTCCCAACAGCTTCCGCGAAGCGGGATTTCATTAATACTTTATAAAAAGTATTTATTCTTTATAAAGCCATAACAGGCAATGAAGCTCCGTAAGCTAATCCTTCGACATCCTCAGGATGAGAGGCCATGGTTTCTTATAGCGAAATACTGAGCGGCCATCTTTCATTCGCAACCTAAAGGCTTAGGTTTGCGGCCGGGAACGTATAAACCTGAATACAGCCTGATTTTTGCCTATTGTATCACAAAAAGAAATATTTTAAAGAAGTATAGGCTCACCTTTTAAACTCGCTCAATTTAAACCACCAGGAGTTGAAGCCTTTATTCTTTGCTCTCTTCCACAACTTGCGGGCAGATACAGTTTTTAAATGTTTCGGGGCTTTTTTCATAAACTTCTCAGCCTGAGAAAATCCCTGCTGAGTATACTCCTTAGCCTGAATCAGGCATTCAAGAATATCCGCGTCTCTAACAATAATACTCTCTTTGGTTTCCTGAAGATTATACTCTTTCCGCATAGAAGAAAGGCCATCTTTTACTTTATCAGGAAGCGATGATACCTGTTTCAGAAAAACCTTATCTTCTATTTTTCTTAAATCTATATAGCGCTGGGCCATTTTATGTAAATCAGTAATTCTTGCTTCGTGAAAATCATGAAACAAAGCCATAACCAACACCCGGTAAGAATCCGCGCCCTCCATACCCGCCAATAGATACCCTAAAACAGCGCACCTAAAACTGTGCTCAGCAACTGATTCAGGTTCTTTTATCCCTAAAACAGCCCACCCGGAACGGACTGTCCGCTTAAGCATTCCCGCTTCCGCTATAAAATTCAGCAGAGAATCGAATTCATCCTTATTCTTTCTTTTTGCCATAAAAAATACTCCTCTGTCTTGATATTTCATAACAGAACACCGCTGATGACACCGCGACATTCAAAGAAAGTCCGGCTCCCTCCATAGGAATCCTGACTTTAAAATCAAGGTTTTTATCTATACCATAACGGATACCCCTGCCTTCAGAACCTAAAACCAAGCCTAAAGGAAAAGTAAACTTAAAACTTCCCATATCTTGAGCTGAATCATCAACAACTCCTCCGGCAATCCAGAACCCTTCCGCTTTAGCCGCAGATATCGCGCGGGTAAGATTCTTTACCCGGGACATCCGGACATAATTCTCTCCTCCGGAAGCAACATGAAGAACGGCATCTGTCACCCCGCAAGCCTCAAATTCGGGAATAACAATACTTATCCCTCCGAAACAGGCGGCAGTCCTTATGATAACCCCTAAATTCTGGGGGTCATTTATCCGGTCAAGAAAAAACAGGGTGTTACCTTTCTCCTTTCCGGGCAACAACGCGTCAAAAGAAACATAGGTAAACTTATCAACCTCGGCAATTATGCCCTGAATGTCTTTTTTAGATTTAATACTGTTTAATTTTTTATCGGAAACCCTGCTGCAGGAAATTTTATTAGCTAAAATCTCCTCTTCTATCTCGGGAGAAGAAAAACCTTCTTTGAGAAAAACTTTACGGACAGTCTCAGGCCTCGTCTTAAGCCTCTCATAAACAGAATTCTTACCGTATAAAAACATAGTATTATTAGCCCCCCCTTGTATAAAAGGATTGCTGCCTGCTCCTGCACGCCGGCAGACGGGAGCAGACAGAGATTAATACTTAACTACAGTAAATGAATCTTCCCCGCAGCAAGCTGCGGGGAATTAAACCATAGATCCTTTGACTCCCTTCGGTCGCTCAGGATCAATTCGACTATAGACTTTTTCTTCGAAAAAGTCTAAGTCTCATTGAATTAAAATTGTAAATCTTCTCAATCGTCGCAATCTTTTAGTAATCATTGTAATCAAGCGCTGGGGCTATTATGCAACAGCGTCATAGAAACTAAACCCCGTTAGAAAGTTTTGTTTTCTAACGGGGTAATTTTATACTCTTTTCCTAAATCTGGCAAGGAAAAATCCAAGCTTCCAATATTACCAAATGGAATGAAAAATTCTAAAAATTATTCTGTTTTAAAGTTACTGACCTGTTTATATCTATTTTGAGAGGGAGGGGAGGGGTCTTAATCATAACATAAAAAAAGTAGCCTATAATACCAGCCGTAAATAAAATGGCTATTATAACTCCTATTCTTGAAAAAACACGAATAAATCTATCTTCAAATATTTCATCCACGCTATTATGTAAGTAGCAAACTTTCTTTCCCTCCATATCTCACCTCTATATAAAGTATACTATTATTAAACAGAGAAAAATCAATAAAGGATTATTGATTCAGGAGGAATTTAAGCAATGGATAAAACAATCTAATAATATAAAGAGATTTGAAAATGAAAGCGTTTACCTGATTTAAAAAATTATCCTCTATTTTTAAAGAACTGCCTTTTTCATAAGTATTTATCTGGATTTACGTCTCAATAAAAAAGATATAGATATATTAGAGAATAGCAAAATACAGGCAAAACAACCTTTCACACAATCAGGGCCTCTTCATCTTCAAGGAAACAACAGCTCTTTTTATGATATCTCTATCTTTATCGCTCAATTTTTCAAATTCTACTCCCACATAGAAAAAATATTCATTCTTAAAATGCTGGCTTTTAACCTCTTTAACCCATACAACTTTCCCCTGACAGATAACCGGAGTATCCTTTAGGTATATTTCCAATTCCAAAAGTGTAGATGCTTCTATCTTTTTTCGAAGACAGGTTTTAATCCCCACTTCGCTGATATCTTCAATGTAAGCCGAGATAGCTTCCTTATCAGGCGTAAAAATATGAAGTGTATAAGGAAATTCAACCCTTATATGCCTCCGCCGGTTTATCCCATCCCATTTATCATCCATTGATAAAAATTATAATAAAGGAGCAAAAACCAGGGAAATGATTGCCATAAGTTTTATCAATATGTTCATTGACGGGCCGGTTGTATCCTTAAAAGGATCGCCTACTGTATCACCTACAACTGCCGCCGCATGAGTAGGCGTGCCTTTTCCTCCGAGATTGCCTTCTTCAATCCATTTTTTAGCGTTGTCCCAAGTTGCCCCTCCGTTGGTCATCATAATCCCCAATAAGACACCACAGCTTAAAGAACCGGCCAAAAATCCTCCCAAAGCCGCCTTCCCCATGATAAAACCAACAAGCAAAGGAACAATCACAGCCAAAATCCCGGGCAAAATCATCTCTTTCAATGCCCCTTTAGTTACAATATTAATACACCTGGAAGTTTCCGGCTTAGCATTGCCTTCACGCAGGCCAAGAATTTCTCTAAACTGCCTTCTTATCTCAACAACCATTTTGTCAGCAGTCCTGCCTACAGCTTTTAAAGTCAGAGCGGCAATTACAAAAGGCATCAGAGCCCCGATTAAAAGGCCGATAATAGTATTTACACTGGTTAAATCGATAACCTTTATCTTAGCTATACTCTGATAGGCGGCAAATAAAGCTAAAGCGGTCAAAGCCGCGGAACCTATCGCGAACCCCTTGCCAATAGCCGCGGTAGTATTTCCCAAAGCATCAAGCCGGTCGGTTATCTTTCTTACTTCCGGAGACTGGCCGGACATTTCTGCTATCCCTCCGGCATTATCCGCGATCGGGCCGTAAGAATCCGTTGACATAACAATACCTATAGTTGAAAGCATTCCTACCGCTGATATAGCAATCCCGTAAAGGCCGCCAAACCTATAGGCCGCATAAGTAGAAAAAGCAATGGTCAGAACCGGCATAATCGTACTTTCAAACCCAACGGCTAACCCTGTAATTATCGTAGTAGCGGCTCCCGACTGGCTGCTTTTCGCGACTGCCTTAACCGGAGGCCCGCTGGTGAAAAACTCACTCTCTAATCCGATAAAGACACCGGCTAAAAGGCCGCACAAAACAGACCAGAAGATACCAACTTTACCGACAATAAACTTAACTAAGAAAAAAGACATAGCGATAAAAATAATACCGCTGACATAAGTAGCATACCGCAATGCCGACTGAGGATTTATTCTCTTAAGTATAGAGATAGAAGATACGCCTATTAAAGAAGCTACTAACCCTCCGGCTATTAAAGATAGGGGCAAAAACATCCAGTGTAAAGGAGTAAGCATTGCCGCCCCTATCGCCATAGTAGCCACAACCGACCCCACATAAGATTCAAAAAGGTCAGCGCCCATACCGGCAGTATCCCCTACGCAGTCTCCGACATTATCAGCAATAACTCCGGGATTGCGGGGGTCGTCTTCGGGGATATGCTCCTCTACTTTACCCACCAAATCAGCGCCGACATCAGCGCTTTTAGTATAAATGCCTCCTCCCACACGGGCAAACAAAGCCACAGAACTCGCCCCCATAGCAAAGCCGTTAATAATAAAGGGTTCTTTAGCAAAAATAAAGACTATACCCAACCCCATAAGCCCCAAACTGGCTACGGATATTCCCATAACCGAACCGCCTTTGAAAGCAATATCTAAAGCCTCAGAAACCCCTCCTTTAACAGCTCCGTTACAAGTCCTTCCGCTGGAACGGGTAGCTGCCTGCATCCCGAATATCCCCGCAAGCATAGAACAAACCGCCCCTCCTAAATAAGCTAAAGCCGTTCCCAAACTCAAAAATTTATATAAAACAAGAAATATAACTGCCACAAAGATAAGGATAACTTTATATTCGCTCTTTAGAAAGACCATAGCTCCAAGATGAATCTCATCAGCTATTGATCTCATCTTGTCAGTGCCTTCGTATTTCCTCTTAACGATAAAATATGTCCACCACGCAAACAGAAGGCCGATTAACCCTATAAAGGGCAAATAACTTAAGTAAAACATAACCCCTCCCTTTTAACCTGTACGTATTGTCGAAGTTATCTTTGTTTTCTAAACCTCTTCAGCCATAGGCTGATCCGCCTCAGGCGGAAAATTCAAATTTCAAATGTTCTAAACTTTATTTTGATTTTGGGTTTTGGATTTTGTATTTTGGTCATTTGATATTGTTTAGTATTTAGGATTTAGTAATTAGGATTTCCTCCTCTCTGCCTGCATTTTTTATAAAACTTCTGACAGTATCAACCTGTAATTATATTAATGCCTATTTGAATATACCACTTCTGCCATTAAATACAAGCCTATTCTTTTCAGAAGACGTTATCATCTGCCTTGATTGTTTTTCTTTAACAGTTTAACCATTTCGTTTACGCGCCATTCTAAGGAAGAAAGGGCCCGGAGCTAAAAATGGTTTTCTTTACTCTGGTTATGAACAATGTAGAGAAGCTTAAGAGAGATAATAGCCGTAGCTATTTCCAGCATCGCCAGCCTTAAAGTTCCCTGGGATATTAGAAAGATAACAAGAGAAATAACCACTAAACTGACAAAAATCATATTAGAGAGCATACTGTTAAAAGAATAAACCCCTCCTATTTTGCCCACAATGGACTTTACTTTCTCCTTTTCTTTCTTAAATTCCTCTATCTCCTCTTTTAACTCTTTTATCTCCTCTTCCGTCCTTTCTTTCTGAATTCCCCATAAATACCTCCCTAAAAATAAATTGCAGGATTGATCACATATATATTACGATATATCGGCATTAAAGTAAACCCCGTTAGTAAATTATTTTTTTGATTACTTAACCGGAAACAGCATTGGTTTTGGAATCACTTATCTAAAAAAGGATGGGTTCAACAATATAACTGTTGCATAATGGCACTGGTATATATAACAGTGCCAGCGGCCAAATCCACACATAAACACGCTATAGCGTGTTTATGTGTGGATAAGAAGAGAGATGAAAGCGCAAACTATTCCGCTCTATCCCTGCCATATCCTCTTATCCTATCTTTCAACCTCTTTTTAAAACTCTTCATTTTTTCTTCCCGCCTATTCTTATGTTCTTTAACCTTCTCCTGAAACTTCTTAAATTGCTCGGGGGTAAGATATTCCCTTATAGAAAGTATACGTCCAACTCTCTGTTCAATTGACTTACCTTCTAACTGTTTAAGGCCAGAAACTAAACTGCTTATCTTAGCTTTATCTAAGTCTGTCCTTTCAATCTCTTTAGCTAACTCTTTCCGTTTAGAACTGATATCTTCCCTTAACGCCCTCTGTTCCTGGTGGAATTTTTCTCTCTCTGCTTTTATTTTGTCCTGCTGTTCAGGAGTAAGCCCCAATTCTTTGATAAAGTTTTCAACTTCAGGCCTCTTTTTCTCTCCTCTAAACCCAAAGCTATCCTGCCTACCCGGCCGGCCGTAGGCATTGAACGCGAACGCCACAGCTAAAACAATGCCCAAAACTATTGTCTGTCCAACTTTTCTATACATACAATCACCTCCTCTCTCTGCTAACTTAGACGCATAACATCTCTTGAAAGTTCCCTTTTACCCCGTTAGAAAGAGTTCATCCTGTTAGAAATTTACTTCTAATGGAACAAAAGGGCAAATTTCTCTAACAGGGCTTACATAAAATAATCTTCAACAGCCGTACCAAAGCCGAAAGAATCTTCTTCCCCGCTGTTATCTCCGGACGAAATTAAATAAGCGATGGAATCTAACTGCTCGCTTATATAACTATTGACTTTGGACTGCCGGCTGTCCAGAGAAAGTTTTGTAAACACAACCGAAATTGCTATTACTGTAATTGATAAAACTAAGGCCAACGAAGGCTTCCTTAGCCTAAACCCCTGAAAGATTGTTCCCTTAAATCTTGTCCAAAGAGAATACTTGTCATTATCAATATCTGTTATCTTTTCCTTTATCTCTTCTAAGATATACCCTTCCGGATTTAATTCCTCTAAATCTCTAAAAGGTAAAGATGTTTTTTTAACTACCTTATCCTGAAATTCCCGGCATAAAGAGCACTTGCTCAAATGGACATCCACTTCTTTCTTTAACCCTTCAGGCAGATCCCCGTCAAGATAATCAGTAAGAAGAAAATCGCGCACTTTTCGGCACTTCATATCAACATCTCCTTTTTAAACAGACATCAGTTTTTCCCGCGCGCGTTTCAAACGCGAGCGGACAGTATTAATGCTTGTTCTCATTACATCCGCTATTTCTTTATAACTTAACCCCCTAATCTCACGCAAAACAATACAGGCCCTCTGTGAAGAAGAAAGATTAGACAGCAAGCTATTTATCAAGTCCCTCTTTGCCTCTTTATCTAAAGAAAATTCGTTGCCAGGCCTGTCAATATTCAGTCCAGCATTACTCTTATAATTCTGCATTTTTTTAATGCCGGTCTTTCTCTTCCGGCAGAAGGTCAAAGCCGTATTTACGGCTATTCTGTATACCCAGGTTGTAAAGCTCGATTCTAATCTAAACCGGCTGAGAGACCTGTACACCTTCAAGAAAACTTCCTGTAAGACATCTTCTGACTCCTGGCGATTATGAATTATCCTAAAAATAGTGCTGTAAACAAAACCTGAAGTAACCCTGTAAATTTGCTCAAAAGACTCCATATTCCCTTCTTGGGCTTTAATAACAACATCATTGGGCACTTTCTGCATATCTCATCCTCACTATCTTAGACAGAAAATTCTACAAAAAAGTTCCTTTATCTTTATCAACTTTTATTTGCCCATACTCTTTATTTATGTTATCATAAGCTAAATGTCAATAGAAGATAAAAATAAAGCTAAATTCCCCAATTTAAAATCAACCCTGACAATTCCCTCAATCCCAAAAAAAATAGAACAGCATTTATCCAAATTCATTAATGAAGAAATCCGCGCCTATTCTCTAAAGAAAAACTCTCCTCTTTTAGCCTCCTGCTTAAAAGACTTTGTCCTGAGAAAAGGCAAACGTATTAGGCCTATTCTCTTTATAATCGGGTATCTGGGATTTTCTAAAAAAGAAGCCCGTAACCTTTATACCGCCGCTGTATCTTTTGAACTCCTCCATGACTTTTTTCTTATACACGATGACATTATTGACAAGTCCGAACTGCGCAGGGGTAAACCTTCAGTGCACACTTTGTTAAACAGTCACCTGTCCAAATTCCCCAGCCGGAAATTCAAAGGCGAAGATTTAGCTATAATAACCGGAGATGTGTTATACGCCTCGGCCGTAAAAGCCTTTATGTCGATTAAAGAAAACCCTTCAAGAAAAGAAAAAGCATTAAACATATTCGTCAATACTGCCGTCTACACGGCAACAGGCGAGTTTATTGAACTGGAAAAAAGCATAGAGCCACTAAACAAGCTGTCAAAAAAAGATATTTATTCTATCTACGATTATAAAACCGCGCGGTATACTTTTTCTTCCCCCCTGACATGCGGGGCTGTCTTAGCCGGAGCCAAGGAGAAAGAAATTAGAAAGCTCTATCGGTTCGGGATATCCTTAGGCAGGGCATTCCAGATAAAAGATGATATTATAGGGATTTTTAGCAGAGAAAAAGAAACCGGAAAATCAGCCCTGGCAGACATACAGCAGGCAAAAAGGACTCTGCTTATCTGGCATACCTGTGATAACAAAGGGAATAAAAACCGGTTATCAATAAAGAAAATATTTTTCAAAAAAAGGGCAAGGCGCCAAGATTTAGAAAAAGTTCAAGAAATAATAAGAAAATCAGGGGCTTTAGACTATTCTCTAAAAGAGATTAAACTCCTCTGTAAAAAAGCGGAATCTATTCTCTCATCTTTAGAGATGAAAGATAAATACAAAGTCAGCCTGAAAGAGTTTCTTAGAAAGATATTGAAAGTTTGAATGGATTATTTAAAACAGGCCAAACGGCAAGCCTCGCTTCTTACATCTATAGCAAGCTGATTCTGGGAATCAACCTCAAACGCTTTCATAATATAAGAATCGTATTTCTTCCTGTCTCCTTCAAGTTTGTAAACCTGGCCTAAACGAACATAAGCATCAGTGAACAAGGGGTCTTTTTTAACCGTTTTCAGGAAATACTGTTCTGCTTTTCTTAAATTCCTGCCGAACAGCACAGGAGACAGCAAATAATAATTCCCCATTACGAAATAAACATAAGCTGAATCCGGCTGAATTTTCCGGGCTATTTCTAAATGGCGCATAACGGCGGACCCGCTGATAATCTTAGCTAACGGCCCGCCAAAATGAGCCATTATAACTTTCGCACGGGCATATAGGCAATGCGCTCTCACCAAATCAGCACCGCCGGCTTTTTCCTTCCCCTGCTTAATTACCTTAGCCGACAAAGCAATGACTTTTTTAAACTTCCCTTCAAAATAATAAATAGAGGCTAAACTGTTATATGCCGGAGAGAAATCTGGATTGTTTTTGATTATATCTTTAAGCTTATTTTTGCTTTCATCCAAATGGTGCTGCCTTCTTAAAACCTCTGCTTCTCCCCAACGGGCAGGTACAAGGGTTCCATCTTTTTTTAACATCCTCCCGAAGATATCGCCGGCTTCGTTATCTAAACGAAGGTTTAAATATACCAGTCCTAAAACATACATTCCCTCTAAAGCTTCCGGAGCTTCTTTAAAAAAGTCCTGCGCCTGCTCCAAAGTAAAAGAATCAGCTTTTTTATGAAGCGCCTGCCACTGCATACCGTACCCCAAAGAAGCCATAATAAAAAATATCAGGCTTAAAAATAATGTCTTAAATATCATTAGCTTTCTAATCATAATTTTTTACGGCAAAAAAGAAGGGCATCCAGCCATAGAAACAAGGATATTTTAATCCTTTCTAAAGAAATCGCAAGGAGATTTTTACCTTTAATTTTTACCTTTAATATACCAGCCTTAAAGTATATAATAGCGCTATAGCCAAAAAACAAATAGAACAATGAAAATAAACACAGCAAAATCAGCGGGATTTTGTTTCGGAGTAAAGAGGGCAATTGCTATTGCCAAAGAATGCGCCGGAAAAAATAAGCCGGTATATATGTTAGGAGACATAGTCCACAATGAAACGGTGGTACACAGTCTTTCTCTCTCAGGAATTAAAAGAATAAAAAGACTGGGTAAAGGCAAAGGCAAAATACTTCTCATCCGGGCTCACGGAGAGACAAAAGAAATATATATACAGGCTAAAAAAAAGGGCTATAAAATCATTGACGCAACCTGCCCGATGGTAAAAGAAATCCATAAACTCGCGGACGGGCTGGAAAAAAAAGGATTCGGAATTGTAATCATAGGCGACAAAAAGCACGCAGAGGTCAAAGGGATAACCGGCCAAATTAAACAAAAAGCTGTGATAATTGACAGGCTGAAAAATATCCCTTTAAAAAAATTAAGCAGAACCAAAAAAACTGCGGTTTTAGTCCAATCAACCCAGGATTACGACAAAACCCTGTCTATAGTCAAGAAATTAAAAAAACATATCCCAAATCTGAAATTCTTCAACACAATATGTGTTCCTACCAGAGAAAAACAGGCAGAAACAAAAAAGATGCCTTTAGAAAACGAAGCTATGATTATCATAGGGTCAAAAACAAGCGCTAACACAAAACGTTTATATCAGCTGTCCAAAAAAATAAATAAGAATACTCATTGGATACAATCAGCAAATGATATAAGAAAGAAGTGGTTTAAAAATATAAAGAAGGCGGGAATTACTGCCGGGGCATCCACCCCCGATGAAACAATTAAAGAAGTAACCAACCGGATAAAAAACATTGCGGCAGAAGACAGAGAATAGAAGGGGGGAAACAGAAGACAGAGGGTAAATCATGATAGAAAATCTGGATTCCGTATATGTAGAGACAGGTCGTGATCTATCCGATACAAAAATAATATAAAATTATCAAAAATTGGTAAAATTATCGACAAACAATGGAACGATATAGAGACCTGATACGATAATGTCGATTTAGATCAATATATCATTATGCCGAATCATCTCATGGTATCTTAATTATTAATAAACGGACAGGCCGCGGTCTGTCCCTACAGAACTTTCCCTGATTTAGAAACCGCTTTTCTTTTCTCTAAGAAAATGTATTCTTTGTTGAATTCTCCTGTATACATGGCTCTCGGGCGGAAGATCCGGTTGTTCTGAAGATATTCCATCACTCTGGCTGTCCAGCCTGAAACTCTGCTTACCGCGAAAATAGGGGTAAACATTTCAGGCGGTATATTCAAAGCGGAGTAAACAATCCCGGAATAAAAATCAACATTAGGAAATATTTTCTTTTCAGCGCCCAAGGTTGAAATGACTTCTCTTTCCAACCTCTCAGCTATGCCGAATAATTTTTTTGTCTGCTCATTATTCTTAGCTAAATATTCAGCTAAAGGCCTCAAAACCCTGGCCCTGGGATCGTAAGCTTTATAGACTCTATGGCCAAAGCCCATGATTTTTCTCTTTTCCTTCAGGGCATTCGCGTACCAGGATTTGACATTCTTAATACTGCCTATCTCTCTTAACATATGGAGAACCTGTTCGTTAGCGCCTCCGTGCAAAGGGCCGTTCAAAGCGGCAATGCCCGAACCTACTGAAAAATAGATATCAGACAATGTCGAGGCTACAACTAAAGAAGCAAAAGTACTGGCATTTATCCCATGGTCGGCATGCAGAATAAGGGAAATATCCATAATCCTCTCTTCTTCAGGAGAAGGCTTGCGTCCAGTCATCATATATATCAAGTTCGCGGCATGGCTTAAATCAAGATCAGGGTCAATAGGAAAACTTTTCTTTCTTAACCTCTTAATAGCTGCAGCGAGAGTAGCTGTGCCGGATATGAGCTGGTAGCAGGAAGGATACCCTGAAGCATCTTCTAACTTCCCCGCCCGAATATCATCGGTCTTCTTCTTTTGTTTAAATTCATAAACAGCGCGTTTCTCCCCTTGGGGAGCTGTTTCCATAGGAATAGAATCCTCATCGGTTCCTATAACGTTACCTCTCTTCTTAACACGCCTATCTTTATCAGCATAAGTAAATTCCTGCCTCATAAAATGAGAACCCAGCCTCAAAGCAGCCATAGGACTCATTCTCTCAATAGGAAAATTCAGAACCATGCGTATAGTATTTGGTATATTCCTGCGCTTCTTAAGCACACCTTTAAATGCTTTGAGTTCAGAGGAAGAAGGCAGGTTTCCATAAAGTAAAAGATAAGAAACTTCTTCAAATGTAGAATAAGCGCAAAGGTCAAAAATGTTATATCCGCGGTATATAAGCCACCCCTTAGAACCGTTTACATACCCTATCTTGCTCTCACAGGCAATCGCCCCTTCAAGGCCGGGCCCGACTAAACAATTGACCGGCCACTTTACCGGCTGGATGAGTTCGGGTTCGGGTTCGGAATTAGTCTCCGCCCTTGCTTTTTCCGCGGCCTTAAGCACTAAATCTGTAATATGTTTTGTCCTCTTGTGAAGTTCGTTCATCTCATCTCACCTCTTATATGGTTTATAGCCGGAGTTCCCCTGTCTTTGACAAGACAACTCCAATTAGGATTAGAAATCAAGCTCTGATGTATTACAACAGCGCTATTATACCAAAACACGGCAGAGAATACACTTAATTTCTATATCACGCGTGAAAATTTTCTCTAACATTCTTAGAACTAAAAACAAAAATAATCAAAGCATGGTACAAGACTGAAGTTATATCTTTTACCAGAGACGGAATAAAAGCAACTATCTCTCCGGTAAATTTCAAAAGATGCATAAAAATCAAAATCTTAGTCAGGACTATATATCCCGAAAACAGAACCAGGATTTTCCGGTAGAATTCTTTTCTTCTAATCAGACCTATCCCTATAAACACAGAAAGAGTACTCGAAACAGAAACAAAAACCAATACTTCAGACGGCTTGTTAAAACATGATAAAACAAAACAAGACAGCATACCTGCCAAAGTCCCTGCCCCTATCAAAATCTCAATTATCCCGATAGAAATTACGATTCTCTTCCCCACAATCTTCCGCTTTAAACAAAAGGCCCTACAGCCTCTTACCCTCTTCAAGATACCCTGTGTAATCTTTCACTGAATCTTCCAATTCCCTAAACCGCGTATTATACCCCGCGTCGCGGAGCTTATCCATCTTAGCTTCGGTAAAATACTGGTATTTATCCTTTAAATACTCCGGCATATCAATATACTCAATCTTTAACTCTTTACCCACAGCAAAAAACATAGCTTTCGCTATATCGTTCCATGTCCGGCTAATGCCTGTGCCCAGGTTAAATATCCCGGCCTTACCGGGATTAACAAAAAAGAAATATATAACTTCTAAAGCATCTTTTATGTAAATAAAGTCCCTCCTCTGTTCTCCATCTTTATACTCGTTGAGATAAGACTTAAACAGCCGGATCAACCCCTCATCCTTTACTTCCTGAAACTTTTTACAGATAACGCTTCTCATTTCCCCTTTATGGTATTCATTAGGGCCGAAAACATTAAAGAATTTAAGGCCGGTAAATTTATCTCCATAACCTTTCTTTAAAACCCACAAATCAAAAAGCTGTTTTGATTCTCCATAGAAGTTTAAAGGTTTCAGCTTAAAGGTAGTCTCATCGCTGTCATCATACCCGAACTCTCCCGCCCCATAGGTAGCAGCCGATGACGCGTATAAAAATTTTGCCCTTTTACCAACTGACCATTCCGCGAGAGTTTGAGAATACTCATAATTATTTTCAAGGTAGTATCTGCGGTTAGAGAATGTAGTTGAACTGCAGGCTCCCATATGCACAACCTGCTCAACAGAAGGAATTTTATTCTCTTTTATCTTTTTAATAAACTCATCCTTATCGATATAATCCTCAAACTTCTTATCTTCTAAATTCTTTTTCTTATCCGGGCTGTTTAAATCATCAACTACAATTATATCAGTTATTCCCTGAGAATTAAGCTTCCCAAGAAAACAACTCCCGATAAACCCCGCTCCTCCGGTCAATATAATCATATTTTAATACCTCTTCCTTAAAAAACATACAACTTATAAAAACAAAGAACGCCTAAACATTCTGCCAAACCCACTTTCTACTTAAAATATGCGCGTATGTAACATGGCTACATGAGACATTTTTCCCAGCTACACTATTCCGCCAAGATACTTAACCACATCAATCTTTATCGGCATAAAATATACGCTGAAGTTATTACTGCTGGCAAAACTCAGCATTTTCCCTGCGAAATTCCTGTTCCAGTTTAAACTTGTTTCAAAATCTTCAGGAAAAGATACTTTATTCACTTTTCCCCAATAATCCTTCATCTTTTTGTTCAGTACCGGAGTAACACCCCAAAAAACTTCTACTCCTTTAACCAGAGGGACAAAAGATTCAACTTTTCTTAAATCAAAAAAAGGCTGAGTAAAAAAACCGCTGACACCTGAATCAAGTTTCATCTTGATATATTCAGCTTCCTCATTAAAACTCCCCCGGTAAGGGTCAATACCGGCATAAATTTTAACCTCTGGCATATCTCTCTTAAACTTAGAAATTATATCTAAAGAAACCCTGTCCCTAACTGTGGCTGGAGAATCTTCCGGCCGGTCGCCGGCAATAACTAAAACTTCCCCGACTCCGTCTTCATCAAGCCTATCTTTAAAAATAAAGGGGGCGTCTTTATCAATATCTCTTGCCCGAATATGAGGGATAACATGTTTAAAAAAGGGTTTGGCTATACTGCATCCCTCCCAGCTCCTGAGAGGGTAACGGGTCAAATCCGGTATATTTACGGCCTCAATTAAAGGAAAGTTTTTCTTAACCTCTTCAGCTTCCCTGAGAAATAATTCTTTATCCCTTAGGACCAGCTCAACAGATATTTTCATAGAGTTATTTTTCCTTTTGGTATTTCTCGCGGATATCCTCCGCGGAAGAAACCATATTCTTCAATGAAGGGATAACCTCGTCCCATTTCCGGGTTTTCAGGCCGCAGTCGGGATTTATCCAGAAATTCTCCGGAGAGAATATTTTCAGGGCTTTTTCTACCACACTCTCTATATCTTCCCTGGAAGGAACAGCCGGAGAATGTATATCCCATACTCCCAACCCTATCTGCTTATTAAAATCTATCCGGGTAAAACTCTCTAAAATATCAGCCCGGCTTCTTGACGCCTCGATTGATATTACATCAAAATCCATACGGTTAATATGTTCTATTATCTCCCCAAACTCCGAATAACACATATGGGTATGCACCTGTATATCCGGAGAAACATTAACCGCTAAATTAAAAGATTTTACCGCCCAGTCAAAATATCCCGGCCAATCCCTAACTTTAACAGGGGCTTTCTCCCTAAAAGCCGGCTCATCAACCTGGACAATCTTGATTCCTCCCTTAATATAATCCTTTATCTCATCCTGAAGGCACAAAGCTAACTGATAAGCTACTCTGCTGAGAGGAATATCTTCGCGGACATAACTCCAGGCAATTATAGTAACCGGACCTGTCAGCATCCCTTTTACCGGCTTCTCGGTTAAACTCTGGGCGTATAAAATCTCTTTAGTTGTCATTGGAGCAAACCTCTCAATATCAGTAAAGATTATCGGAGGCCGATAGCCTCTCGTCCCGTAAGATATAATCCAGCTGTTTTTAGTAACCGCTATCCCCTCAAGCTTCTCGGCAAAAAATTCAACCATATCGGTCCGTTCAAACTCGCCGTGGACAAAAACATCCAGCCCTGATTCTTCCTGAAACTTAATAAGCTTTTCTATCTCCGACTTAATAAAGTTAGAGTATTCATCATGGGTTATCAGCCCTTTTCTAAACTTTGACCTCATGTTTCTGACATCGCCTGTCTGGGGAAAACTTCCTATTGTAGTCGTGGGAAACAAAGGAAGATTCAGCTTATCTCTGTGAATATCCTTCCTTTCCAAGTAAGGCATCTTTTCCTTAACGCCTCTCTCCTCTAACTTACGCAGGCGCTCTCTGACTCTCCAGTTTCCGTCTCCTCCGAGTTTGCTATGCCATTCTTCGCCACCGCCTTTTCCTTCAATATCCGCTTTCAGCAGACTGAGCTCTTTCAGCCTCTCCTCAGCAAAAGACAAGCTGGCCTTTAATTCCTCAGTCAATCCATCTTCACCGTCCAAAGATACCGGGAGATGAAACAAGGGCCCGGCATTAGATATCATAACTTCAGAAGCGCACCCTGAAATTTCTTCTACCAGGCTTTTTTTAAGGGAGATTTCCGACCTCCAGACATTTCTTCCGTCAACTACTCCGGCAACAAGGATTTTGTCCTTAGGGAAGCCGTTCTTTTTGATAAACTCTAAGTTACCGCTCCCGTGCACAAAATCAAGCCCTATGCCTTTAACCGGAAAGGAAAAGAGCTCTTTCAAGAAATCTACTGAATCGTAATATGTAAAAAGATAAATTTCCTTATCTAATCCTGAAAAGGAATTATAAAACTCTTTAACAGCTTCTATTTCCTCCCGGCTGAGTTCATAAATTAAAGCCGGTTCGTCAATATGCACCTTCTTAAACCGCGAAATTATCTCTTTATAAGGCTTAACCAATTTCATCAAAATATCCCTGAACTCGAATTTACTGTACCCTTTAGACAGTTTGAGAAAAGTGAATCCCCCGATTATATAAGGAAAACTGTTATCTTTTTCTTTCTCCTCAATCTTCTTCCAGGAACAAGAAAAATCCCTGCCTGAACTTATTTCCGGAACAAGGTAATGATAATTAGTATTAAACCATTTGGTCATTTCCAAGGCATTCTTCCCTCTGCAAAGGCTGAAATATTCCGAGAACCCTTTATTAGGATAAACACCTAACATTAAAGCTGTATCCAGCATCTTGTCATAAAAAGTCATTTCCCCTGAAGGATGGGAATCAACATACTTATTGTATGTGCTTTCTATTACCTGCTCCAAACTTTTAACCCGGGAAACCATATCTTTTTCACTAATCTTATTATTCCAAAAATCTTCAACCGCCTTCTTAAACTCCCTGTTCTTGCCAATCCGCGGAAAACCATAAGCATAAGTCTTCATTCCTTGATCCTCCTCAATGAGACCGCAGCTTATGAAACCCGAAGGGTGACATAAGCTGCATGGTCGAAT
>CAZSRG010000005.1:0-6501 GCA_964609315.1 uncultured Planctomycetia bacterium | reverse complement strand
GGCCGCAGCTTATGGAACCCGAAAGGTGACATAAGCTGCAAGCCTAAATTGATCCCGCCGAAGGCTGGTAAATTGTCAACGATAATTTACCAGCATCTTCTCTAAGGCGGGATTTCATTAATAATTTGCCAATATACCAATTAACCTGCGACTTTATACAATATCTAACGACATAAACCACAGGAATGATCTATCATTAATTCTTCAATATCAGGTTCAGGATTCCTCCAACAGCTAAACTGCTGACAACCATAATTGAAATACTTTTCAATGTATCTTTAACTCCTAACTCTTTGATTAAAACCACAAAAGTCGCAATACAGGGAAAGGACATAGCCAATACCACTGAAGCGACAGTCAACTGCCGGACAGTTAAGGACAAAGTTCCAAGCATCCCCATTGCTACATCTTTACGGAGAAACCCCACAGATAAGGCTATCACCGCTTCTTTAGGCAGTCCCAGTAAATGGGTCACAATGGGAGCGGTAAAATTAGCAACAGCATCGAACACTTTTAACACATAAAGGATATTTACCGCGATAACCCCCAAAAAAACAATCGGCAGAGCTTCTTTTAAGAAAAAAAACAGCCTCATCCAAAGTTTTTTTAACAACGAATAAAGGACAGGAAATCTATAAGGAGGGATTTCCATAATCAGCTCCGGGCTCACACCTTTAAGGACAAAATTTAAAACCCGCCCGAGAATAACCCATGACACAAAAAGCGTCAGGTAAACAATCCCAACATACCAGCCGCCGAATTTTCCTAACAACCCGAAAATCATAGCCTGTAAGGCGCTGCAGGGAACTCCAATAGAGATTATAGCCGCCGCTATCAACTTTTCTCTCCTGCTCTCTAATATCCTGGTAGCCATAATCCCGGGGACATTACATCCTAACCCCAAAAAAGTAGGAATGATAGACCATCCATGCAGGCCCATCTTATGCATCCCCTTATCCAAAAGCACAGCTAACCGCGGCAAATAACCGAAATCTTCTAAAAAACCCAAGACCAGATAAAACGCGAATATATAGGGCAGAACCATCGCTATTGGCATAAACAATCCGGTAGTCAGCAGGCCGAATGACTGCACAAAATCTATCTCCCCATTAATCAGATTTCCGATTAAAATCGAATGGATAAAACTCCCGGAATGAAGTAAAGAACTCAATCCTGTCACTAAAGGCTGCCAGAATTTATAAAAGAGAGGTTCAAAGACATACCCGATTAAGCCTTCTCCTATAAAGCGGATAATTTCAAAAGCGGAAAACATAACCAAAACAGCTATCGGAATACCGGTAGAAGGCTTAACAGAAGCGTCCCCTATAATTTCCAGGAATGTATGGTGTCTATGCTTTATTGACTGTATCCGGCTGACTATCTTTCCCACTTCAGTCCATCTCTGCTCTTCACTGAGTTCAGAAAATTCAGAATTGCGGGCTTGGGGGATACGCGAAACAAGCTCTTTTATGCCTTCGCCGGCAACAGCCACAGTCGGAATTACCGGAACACCTAAGAGCTCTTCCATCTTTTTAATATCAACGCTAATTCCTTTATGCTTTGCTTCATCCCATAGATTCAAACATACGATAAGGGGGACATTTTTCTCCAGAAGGTGCAGAGTAAGATGGAGGTTTCTTTCAAGATTAGTGGTATCAACCACATTGATAACCACATCTCCTTCCTCAAGCATCTTTACCGCGATATCCTCTGCTTTAGAATATGCCTCCAATCCGTACACCCCGGGGACATCAATAATATCTCCATATTCTGTCCCGATTTTCATAATCCCCTGAGTAAACTCAACAGTAGTTCCGGGATAATTGGAAGCAATGACATGTATTCCGGTCAAACGCGAAAACACAGCGCTTTTACCCACATTAGGATTTCCTATAAGCAGAATCTTCATCTGTCAACCTCCACAAATACCTTGTAGGAAACTCCAAACCCTAACACTGCCTGGGCGCGGCCTACTTTTAAAACAACCGGTCCGCGGTTAAAGGCGGAATTTACCTTAGATATTTTCGCCCCCGGCCTGATACCCAAAGATTTCAAGCGATTCTGCATCCCTGCCCCGCCTAACAATTCAACTACTTTCCCAGTCTCTCCGGACTCCATATCAGCCACAGACATCTTGGTAATCATATTTTATTCCCTTACTTTAGCCAACGCTATCAAAACTGCTTACCTTCTCTTTTATACGTTCAAAAACTCCAAACTCTTCAGCCATAGGTTAATTCTAAACAAATCCTAAAAGCAAACTCTAAATTCTAAACTCTAAACAATTTCAAATATCAAATGTTCTAAATCCTAAACTAAACTTAAATTCTGATGCCAAAATTCTAAACATTATTTTGACTTCTCAACTATTGAACCAAATATCTTCATTAGCTCTGTTACTTTTAAAATCAATCTGCCTCTTTCTTTTTCCAAAGCATCAGAATTAGTCTCTACAAGTTTCAACCATTTGCAAATCTTAATGTTCTTTCTTCTAAGTCATATTGTTTTGGATTTTGTATTTTGAACATTTGATATTGTTTAGTATTTAGAATTTAGTGCTTAGGATTTAGGATTTCTTCCCCTCTGCCTGCGCTTTACTCTTTCATTAAACTTTTTGTGGCATACTTTAGCAATTTTATATAACTAAAACGGCACGCAATTCTTACTAATATAAAGCAGCGGATAAATTTGTCAAGGTGTTTCCTTTTTTGATTAACAAACAGACAATGCCTAAACCCGGCCAGGCTGGGATAAGCCGCTCAAAGGATAAAACACAACATAGACGGATGAAAACACAAAAACAACATAGAGAGGATAAAAAATAAGAAAAGGCAGTGAAACAATCAAAGCCAAAAACATTTTCTCACCCTTTACAGCCATAAGCTTTGAAAAAGCCGTATACTTTACTTTACTAATCATAAGCAGCCCGCAGATTATAAAAAGAAAGACATGAAACACCGCGTTACCGCAGCATCCTGAGCTCATAACCAAAATAGCCGCCGCAGTAACAGGCAGACCGAAGAAAATGCCTTTGCTGTTTTCTGAAGCCAGCACAGAAACAGTATAACGGACAAGCCTCACTGTTCCAGCCAACAAATAAAAACCCACTGCTATCTTAAGAAAAAAAGGATTATCTCCTCTGTTCACAGCCAATATGTAAAAGACAGGACAAAAAACAAAACATATTAAATCCGAAGCCGAATCAAGAAGGGACCCTAAGCGGGTTTCCGAATCCAGCCTTCTGGCAAGAAACCCGTCTAAGAAATCAAATAAAGCCGCTAAAAGGACTATGAGAAATACAGCCTTAAGCTGCCCTTTAAATATCAAGAACAAAGCAGCCGCGCCTAAAAGCAGATTGAACCCGGTAATCCCTATCGGAATAAGGCTTATTGATTTAGCTTTCTTTTGCTTTATCCTCAAATTATCCATATTTTAAAGGTTGTAAGAATATTTAGGCTCAGCTTTAATAACTATCCTCATCTTAGGAAACTTCTGTTTAAATTTATTCTGTATAGAATGAATAATATCATACTTTTCCTTTTCATCAACATCCTCTTCTAAAGCAATATCAAAAACTACCTTGCTTTTATTAATACGGAATCCTATTATCCTCAATTCGTGAAAAGAATGAACGCGCTTATCCTCGTCAATAATTTCTTTTACAAATAAAGCTATTTTATCATACCCGGGATAATCTTTATCTACCGGGTCAATATGAACAATAACTTTACCTCCTATTTCTCTGCCTACATCTTCCTCAACCTCTTCCGAAAGATCATGGAGATGGAAAATGGAATCTTTTCCCGAAACTTCTATATGAAAAGATATAATGCTAAACCTTCCGTATTTGTGGACAATTATATCATGAACTCCTAAAACTCCAGCGTGCCCTTTAGCTATTTTTTCAATCCTCTTTAGAATCTCTTTTGAAGGAGCCTGTCCCAATAAGGAATTGATTGCTTTTTTAGATATCTTATAAGCGGAATAAAAAATAATTAAAGAAACGAAAATACCCACTACACCATCTATCCGCCTGTATCCAAAACGCGCGGCAACAAGAGCAATAACCACCAATCCGGTAGCTAATACATCGCTTCTATGATGGAGGCCGTCCGCTTTAAGGGCTGAGGAATTAATCATATCCCCGAGATTATAAGAAAACCTGGCCATCATTTCTTTCACCGCGATTGTGGCTGAGATTATAAAAATAACCAGTAAAGAAACCGCAGCCGCCTGAGGACGAATTACCCCATAGGCTGATTTCTTTAAAATCTCAAAACCAGCTATAAAAAGCAGGACAGATATAATCAAAGCAGAAACAGATTCCATCTTCCCATGGCCGAAGGGATGTTCCTTATCCGAGGGTTTCTCGGCTATTTTAAACCCGATTACAACCACTGCCGAAGTAGCTGAATCCGATAAAGTATGAACAGCGTCAGCAATTAAGGCAATACTATTCATAAAAATACCCGCTGCCATTTTAATACCGAACAATAGAAGATTGCCTACAATACTTACCCATCCTTCAAGAAAACCTATTCTCGTCCTTACCCCGGGATCATTGATATCAGGATAACCTTTAATAAATCTCTTTACTATCCAGAAAGTAAGCCCCGTCAGAGACAGGCAGCCTTTAGGCTGCTGTTGGTTAGAAATAGAACGTTTAAATGAAAGTTTCTTATCCATTTGATTATTAGCTAATCCGATGAATGTCCGGGCATAAATCTCTAACGGGGTGAACCTATCCATATAGGAATAAATATCAGCAGGCCATACTTTTTACAGCCTGTTTGCGGCCTTTTGGAATTATTGTACTCTTTCTTTATAAAAATGGAAGGATAAAGAAGCGAAAGTAACCTAAAATCAATAGCAGAGAAAATATGTTTATGGTATGATACCGTTATGGATTATTTAAAATACGGCGTAACACAAAAGAAAGAAAAAGCCCTCAAAGACAAAATGCGGAAACTCTCAATCAGAGAAAAGGACATCCTTGAGAAATTCATCCGCCCGGGAGGGCACGGCGGACAAAATGTCAACAAAACCTCAACCTGTGTATACTTAAAACACCTGCCGACAGGAATTGAGGTAAAATGCCAAAAAGAACGAAACCAGGGGCTGAATCGGTTTATAGGACGAAGAATTCTTATTGAAAAGATAGAATCAGCAGTATTAAAGAAGAAAAGCGAAAAACAGAAACAGATTGAAAAAATAAGAAGGCAGAAAAGGAAACGTTCAAAACGGGCCAAAGAAAAGATATTAAGAGAGAAAAAACTCCTTTCCGAAAAGAAAAGACTCAGGCAAAAACCCGCCCCTGAAACTGAGGGACACAATACTTAACTATATTTTTTTCTCCCCCGCGCTTTAAGAATTTTGTTTAAAACCCTGAGGCTTCTTTCAAGTTCCTGACGGGGTATATGATGAGCAAGATAATGACAGAAAAAACAATGATTGGTTGTTTTCCCCGGAAAACGGATACCGAAAGATTCAAGCTGTCTCCTGATTGGATGAAATCCTAATTCAAAGAGAGTGGAAACAAACAGGTTCTTCTGAACATTTTCTAAAAGCTGTCCCGGGCTATGCCTGTAAATAGACCCTATCGTAAGTAAATCCGTTCCTTGCGAATACCCGCAGCAGGGTTTCACCTGGCCATCCGCGAGCACAAAAAAAACGTTACCAGGCCCCTGACAAAAATCATCTTTAAACCATTTACCATCCCATGGATTTTTTAGCCTTCCCGCCCTTCCGACAGGAGTAAGATTAATAAAAATTACCCTGATAAGAAATTCTTTACCTTTCATAACAGCCTTTTGAGTTAAGAACCCGCTGAACTCAGTATTCAATAAAGCCGCAAGCTTTTTAAGCCGGTTAAGAGATTCCTTCTCCCGGGCTCCTTTTACACAAACAATTGAAACCATATCCGGCCGATCCCATATCTCTGAAGCGGTCCGGATAAACAAAGCCGCCTTTTGCAGGTTTTGAGCATGAAAAGCATCTATGCTTACAAAGAACCTCCCGTCATAACCGCAGTCTAAAAGCTTTTCCAAAACCGGCAATAATTCTTTTTTAGTCTTAAACCAGCAGGCGTTAGTAATAATCCGGTCAAAAAACATTTGGAGCCCTACCGCCTTCTTGCTGACAGCGCATAAGAAATCCTGCGCATAGAAAGGCTCTCCTCCGGTAAAACCAAGCCACTCTATCCCTGTTTTATGACACGCGGATAAAAACCTTACCGCGGCTTTCTTAGAAAGCGGCTTTTCTATTTGAGTAATGTCACAATGCGGGCACTTAAGATTACACTGAGTAGTCGGAGAAAAAAGAACCTGATTGGGCTTGAATCTTGATAACTTCATATTTCGAATAGCGAATCTAAAATTGTTTAAACTTATGGCCTTTTATTTTAACGGGTTTTAAGTATTCAATAAGACCGTCAACTATTTAGTTTTTTCCCACACCAGTATTGAATTAATTGCCCCGCAGCAAGCTATGGGGAATTAAACC
>CAZSRG010000004.1:0-42418 GCA_964609315.1 uncultured Planctomycetia bacterium | reverse complement strand
GGGAATGGAGAACTGTCTTCAAACGGTAATGCTGATATATCTGACTGGCCGGGGTCCAGTTCAGGAGAGGTTACCGGAGCGACAGGCTCCGGGTTTCGGGGCGGTAGTTGGGGTAGCTTCACCCACTACACGCGGGTATCTGACCGCGGCAATGCCGCTCACACTTTCACCAGTCGTGGCAGCGGCTATGGCGGGCGCGTTTGTCGGCAGGGCTTCTAAGTAACACTTTGTACTTTTACCCTTTTACTCTTTGAAAAATATATACCGGAGAGAGGGGAATAGAGATTGGCATTGCCGAATAACTATTGTATGGGGGTTTGATTCTGGAAAAATCCGCGTCTGTTTTCTGATTTAAGTTGAAATGTAAAATGTGCAGGCCTGGCTCCGTTTTACTGATTCGGTTCAGGAGAACTTACAAATTCTTGCCCGTGTTACCCCTCAGCAAAAACTCTTGAAAAACATAACTGTTTCTGATACTATTATTCTCAGTCTATATCTAAAAGATGTTTTAGATGCTATGGCAAAGATAGAAGAGTTAACCGGGAAAATGCTGTATCCTAAGGGCAGGTTTCGCGTTTGAAAACGCAAGATGCTCACCCTGTTAGGGGTTAGAGAAAAAAGATACACTTTTTCTAACAGGGCTCATAACGCCTGGCAGCCTAAATAGTTGTATTAAACAGAGGTTGTATTAAAGAGTACACAGCATTTTCCCCTTAGGTAATCCCGGCCTTTTACCCTTGTATCCTTGCGGGCACAGGTACCCTTGCGGGCACAGGCGGGCAAATAATGCTAACCGCGTTATTTGGGTTAACAAAAAACTTATTTTTTGAGAGTTTTTCAAAGAGCAATCCGATATCAGACGCGGTTGGGAGAAATAATGAAAACAAAAAAACTTAAATCTAAAAGATTTATCTTTATTGCCGGGCCGTGTGTTATTGAGAATGAAAAACTCACTCTTGATATAGCGGAGAAACTCAAAAAAATCACCTCTGTTTATCCCGTAGATTTTATCTTCAAAGCCAGTTTTGATAAGGCGAACCGGACTTCTTTAAAGTCTTTCAGGGGCCCTGGCCTAAAAAAAGGGCTCAGAGTCTTAAAAAAGGTAAGGGACAGGTTCAAGGTCAAAATTTTAAGCGATGTCCATTGTGTTTCGCAGGTTAAACCTGCCGCTGAGGTCCTGGATGTTATCCAGATACCCGCTTTTCTCTGCCGGCAGACTGATTTGCTTTTAGAGGCGGCGAAAACCGGTAAGGCGGTTAATATTAAGAAAGGGCAGTTCTTGGCCCCTGAAGATATGAAATATGCTGTTCAGAAGATAGAATCCTGCCGTAACCGGAAAATTCTCCTTACTGAACGGGGTGTGTGTTTCGGCTATCATAACTTGGTGGTTGATTTCAAGTCTTTCGGGAAGTTAAGAAAGTTAGGCTATCCGGTGATATTTGATGTAACTCATTCTTTACAGCTTCCAACAGCGGGCAAGTCCGGGGCTTCGGGAGAGAGAGAGTATGCCCTGCCTCTGTCTAAGGCAGCCGCGGCTTTCGGCGTTGACGGGATTTTCTGCGAGGTCCATCCTGATCCTGAAAAAGCCTTATCGGACAGTTCTACCAGCATAAATTTTAAGGAAGTAGAAACAATCCTTAATCAAGTATTTAAAATAATGGGAGTCTTAAATGCGTAACCCTGCCGGAAGTAAATCCTTAGAGATATTGAAGGCGGCAAAAGAAATTCTTGTTTTAGAATCTGAGGAAGTCAAAATCCTTGCCGGAAGGCTGGGAGAAAATTTTGTTTCGGCTGTAAGCCTTTTGTTAAAATGCAGAGGCAAAGTTGTAGCTACCGGTATGGGCAAAGCCGGAATAATCGCCCAGAAGTTATCGGCTACTCTGTCTTCAACCGGAACGCCGTCTATCTGGCTTCATCCGGCAGAAGCCGTCCACGGCGATTTAGGCAGGGTTTTGAAAGAAGATTTAACGGTTGTCCTTTCTTACAGCGGAGAAACAGAAGAAGTTAAGGTCCTCCTTCCCTTTTTAAAGAGGATAGGAGCTAAGATTATATCTCTTACCGGCAATAAGAATTCTTTCCTTGCCAGGTATTCAGATGTGTCTTTGGACGTGAAAGTCAGCCGGGAAGCCTGCCCTTTAGGTTTAGCGCCTACTACTTCTACTACTGTTATGTTAAGCCTCTGCGACGCTTTGGCTATGGTTCTGCAGAAAATGAAGAGGTTTAAGGCGAAAGATTTTGCCCGGTATCACCCCAAAGGCAGTTTAGGAAGAAAACTCTTGCTTAAAGTGGGAGATTGTATGCGCAAGGGAAAAGCAAATCCGGTGATAAACGGTTCGGCAAGAGTTTCTCAAGCGCTTATAGCTATTACTCAGGCCAGGGCGGGGGCCGCGATTATTGTTGATGATAGAGGTAAAGTCATAGGTATTTTCACTGACGGGGATCTCCGCCGGAACTTAGGGAAAGACCCTCTTTTATCTAAGAGGAAAGTCAACAGGGTTATGACTAAGAATCCGGTTGTTTTTTTAAAAGATATGCTTGCCGCGGAAGCTATGCGTATTTTAGAAGAGAAAAAGATAGATGAAGCTCCGGTGGTAGATAAACAGGGGCAGGCAGCCGGCCTTTTAGATGTCCAGGATTTGCTTAAAGCAGGCGTTGTTTTATAGATAATGAAAGAAGATATTGTCCATAAAGCTAAAAAGATTAAACTTCTTGTTTTAGATTCCGACGGCGTGCTTACAGAAGGAAGTATTATTTACGACAGCAAGGGGAGAGATCTCAGGGTTTTTAATGTTAAAGACGGATTAGGAGTTTTTCTCCTGTCTCAGAAAGGGGTTGATACGGTTGTCTTGACCGCGAGAGGAACGAAGGCACTGAACAGGAGAATAAAAGATATGCGGATTAAGGAGGTTTTCTCCGGCACGCCTAAAGAGGATGTTTTAGATAAGATAATTGATAAATATAAGGTCTCCAAAGATGAAGTATGCTTTTTGGGCGATGATTTGATAGATATAAAAGCTTCGGAGAAAGCCGGGTTTTCAATAGCTGTCAGCGATGCCTGCCGGGAACTTAAAGAGAAAGCCGATTTGGTTACTGAGCATAAAGGCGGTAAAGGAGCTGTCAGGGAAGTAGCGGAAATAATTATGAAAGCCAAAGGAGCCTGGGATTGGTAAGACTGCCTGCCTCTTTTGCTTGACATAAATTATCCCTGCGTTATTATACATAGTTTCCATATTCTTATCATTAGAAACTATGGTAAAAATTAAATACAGATTACAGCCAATTGCTATATGCTGAGGGTATTATCCATAAGCCTTTTTATTCTTGCTGTAATTCCCGAAAGCTGTTTTTGCGGAGATAAAGAAGACAGTTCTTTGAAAGATGTTGTGGTCCAGGAAGATATTAACGGGATTACTTCTACTAATGACAGCAAGATTAATTTTCAGGCAAAGAAGGCTGTCTTTAATAAATCCGACGGCACTTTAGAGATGCGGGATGATGTGAATATAAGTACCGATAAAGGATTGAATTTAAAGACTGACCGCCTTAACTGGAACCAGAAGAGCGGTGATATTACAACCGACCTGCCGGTAAAAATAACTAAACAGGGGGCTATGGAGATTACCGGTAAGGGTTTAAACGCCCAGACTTCTTTGAAAACAGCTGAAGTCAGGAAAGAAGTTACGGTTAAAGTTCCTCAGTCCGGGGGAGATTTCATTATGATTACCTGTAAAGGCCCGCTTGATATAGATTATCAGGGAGGCAAAGCTGTTTTTTATAATGATGTTAAAGTCAGCCAGAAAGATGCTGAGCTCTTTTCGGATAAAGCCACTGTGTATTTTGATATGAAAAAGCAGGTTTTAGATAAAGTGGTTGCTGAAGGCAGTGTCCGTATTGTCCGCGGTAAGGATACTTCTTTTTCCAAGAAAGCCATTTATGAAATGTCCGATAAGAAAATACGCCTTGAGGGTAGTCCCCGCTTGGTTATATTCTCAGGCGAAGGGCAGGGTATGTTTAAGTAATCCGGAATGTCAGGCCTACACATTGACAGGAGACCCTCCTACGCTAAAGCTTCGGAGGGCAGGCAGAGAGCAGAAGTCAGATGGCCAAATAATAAATAAATCCTAAGCACTAAATCCTAAATACCTGCCTGCCGAAACCTTGGCGCAGGCAGGCTAAACAATCTCAAATGTTCAAAATACAAAATTCAAAACAATGTTTAGAACAGTATTAGAATTTTCCGCCTGAGGCGGATCAGCCTATAGTTGAAGAGTTTAGAATTTAGAACATTTGATATTTGAAATTGTTTAGAGTTTAGAATTTAGAATTTGCTTTCAGACTTTGTTTAGAGAATTTAGTAGTTAGTGATTAATGGCGAGTTATTAGTGGGGGAGCAAAAGAATAACTCGGTATTATACTTCGTAAAGATAATCCACGACATTTACGGAGTGTAAGATGGAGTGAAGTTTTATGCGCCTGTTGGAAGTTAAAGGTTTAGTTAAAGAATACCGCCGTAGAAGAGTGGTTGACAAAGTCAACCTTTATGTCAAAAGAGGAGAGATTGTTGGGTTATTAGGCCCTAACGGAGCAGGTAAAACTACTACTTTCTATATGATTGTAGGGGTTGTCCCTCCTGATGAAGGGGAGATCCTTTTTGATAATCAGGATATAGCCAAACTGCCTATACATGTCCGCGCGCGTTTTGGAATAGGGTATCTTCCTCAGGAACCTTCGGTATTTAATTCCCTTACAGTAGAAGAAAATATAATGGCGATATTGGAAACTATCCCGGTCAGCTGGAAACAGAGGCATAAACGGTTAGAACATCTGCTTGGAGAGCTTAATATCAGCCGGCTGCGCAAGAATAAGGTTTATACTCTTTCCGGAGGGGAAAAAAGGAGGCTGGAAATAACCCGTGCTTTGGTTAAAAACCCTTCTTTTATCCTTTTAGATGAGCCTTTTTCGGGAATAGACCCTATTGTGGTAAATGAAGCCCAGGAAATTATAAAAGGGCTGAAGGCAAAAGGTATAGGTGTTTTGCTTACCGACCATAATGTCAGGGAGATGCTTTCCATTACCGACAGGGCTTATCTTATTGCCGAAGGTAAAATTTTAATTTCAGGCAGTTCATGGGCTTTGATAAATGACCCCGATGCGAGGAAGATATATTTAGGCGAAAATTTTAAGATGTAATATTATCAGGAGCACTTAGAGGGAATAATCTTAAGTCCTAAACACAAATACCGGAATAGGGGTCAGGCCTACACATTGATAGAAGACAAAGGGCAGAAGTCAGATGACCAAATGATAAATAAATCCTAAGCACTAAATTCTAAATACTAAACAATCTCAAATGTTCAAAATACAAAATTCAAAACAATGTTTAGAACATTTGGTATTAGAATTTAGAGTTTAGTTTAGGATTTAGAACATTTGATATTTGAAATTGTTTAGAGTTTAGAATTTAGGATTTAGAGTTTGATAGTGCAGGTGTTATAAAATAGGAGGAATTTAGTGGAAGTTGAGATTAAAAAGGATGGAGAAGTTAAGCGGAATATAAGAATAACCGTATCAAAGGATTCTTTGGGAGAGGTTAAAAGTAAAGTCCTTAACAAGTTGAGCAACACAGTTAATATTCCCGGGTTCCGTAAGGGTAAAGCTCCTTTGGATTTGATTGAACAGCGGTTTCCCGAATTAGTCAGAGATAATTTAGTCAAAGACGCGGTGCCTCATTATTACAGCCGGGTTTTGGAAGAGAAGAAATTGGAACCGGTTGCTTCTCCGGACATAAAAGAGATTGATTACAAGGGAGGAAAATTGTCTTTTACAGCTTTAGTGGATGTAAAGCCCGAGATAGAAGTTGCCAGGAGAATGTACTATAAAATTAAAGTTAAGATTGACAGCATAGAGGAAGATGAGAAAGAAATTGATAAGTTCATTGGCCGGTTTAAGGATAATTTAACTAAGATAACCGGTAAAAATGAAAGTGACATTGATAACAGGTTTGTCTCTCTTTGGGCGGGATATAAAGATGAGCCCGAGTTTAGGAAAGCTCTATCTTCGGAATTATACCTTAATAAGGCCGTTCAGAGAAGGCGGGCTGTTGAAAAGGAAATAACCGGCAGGCTTCTTTCTGAACTGAAATTCCAGCTTCCTTCTTCCGTGGTTAACGAGCAGAAACAGAGGTTTATTACTCAGGCTGTTGTTGATTTAAGGTCTAAAGGTGTTTCTGAAGAGGAGATAAAAAAACAGCAGGAAGAAATATCGCGTAAAGCGGAAGCTTTAGCTGAAGAACAGGTCAGGCTGTATTATATTTTGGAATCTATTGCCAAAAAGGAAAACCTTAACTTTGATAACAATAACATATATGAATCTGTTATAGGGTTTATTTTGAGCAATTTGGGGTAATTGGCTCATAGCTCATGGCTCTTAGCAAAGAGATAGTAACAAAGAGCAAAGAGCTAATTTATAATATTAAGGTAATCCCGCCTCAGAGAAGATGTTGGTAAATTCTCGTTGACAATTTACCAACCTTCGGCGGGATCAATTCGCGCGGACAACTTACAATCACTTCGTTCTGTAAGTTGTGCGCTCACTGCTAATTTGTAAATATTAAGGAAATCCCGCCTCAGAGGAGATGCAGGGTAATTATCTTTGATAATTACCCTAGCCTTCGGCGGGATCAATTCGACTAAGTGATTTTTTATCATTGGGAATAATAAAAAATCACAGTCTCATTGGTTAATTAATAAATATTAAGGTAATCCCGCCTCAGAGAAGATGCAGGGTAATTATCTTTGATAATTACCCTAGCCTTCGGCGGGATCAATTCGGCCATGCAGCTTATGTCATCCTTCGGATTCCATAAGTTGCGGCCTCATTGAGGAGGTTGTTTATGAAAAATCAGGGGTATGTTCCTATAGTAATTGAGCAGACTCAGCGGACTGAAAGGGCATATGATATTTATTCCCGTTTGTTAAAAGACAGGATAATCTTTGTCGGGACACCGATAGATGATAACGTAGCGAATGTGGTTATCGCTCAAATGCTTTTTCTCCAGATGGAAGATCCTTCAAAAGATATAAGCGTGTATGTCAACACTCCGGGTGGTTCCATCACCGCGGGATTGGCTGTATATGATACGATGCAGTTTGTTAAACCGGATGTGGCTACTTACTGTATAGGCCAGGCGGCGAGTATGGGCGCTTTACTCTTGGCAGCGGGCAAAGATGGTAAACGTTTTGCTCTGCCTAATTCCCGGATTATGATTCATCAGCCTTGGGGCGGAGCTCAGGGGACAGCGGAAGATATCTCTATTCAGACAAAGGAAATACTCAGGCTGAGAGAAAAGGTAAATGGAATCCTCTCTGCTCATACCAAAAAAACGGTTAAGAAAGTAAAAGAAGATACTGACAGAGATTATTTTATGAGCGCGGATGAAGCTAAACAGTACGGCTTGATTGATGAAGTTATCCTGCCGCATAAATAGGCAGAGGACAGAAGTCAGAGGGCAGGAGTCAGAGAATGAGAGAAGAGATTAATACATTAATATATTGTTAAATGGTTGAATTGTTAACAAATACAGAGGATGGCGAATGGCAGACTCGCTAATTATGCTAAAACGAAAGAATTATCTATCAACAGCCAGAGTAATTACAGATAGCTGATTTATAATATTAAGGTAATCCCGCCTCAGAGAAGATGTTGGTAAATTATCGTTGACAATTTACCAACCTTCGGCGGGATCAATTCGGCCATGCAGCTTATGTCATCCTTCGGACTCCATAAGCTGCGGCCTCATTGAGGAGAGGAGAAATGAAACATAGTTATTTGATGACTCCGGGGCCTTCGCCTTTGCTCCCTGAAGTAAAGGCTGCTTTAGGCAGAGACATTATTCACCACAGGACTGATGAGTTTAGGGAAGTATTGAAAGAAGCCCATGAAGGGCTTAAGTACCTTTTTCAGACAAAAAATCCTGTTTTAATCTTTTCTTCTTCCGGCACAGGAGCAATGGAAGCCGCGGTGTCAAACTTTCTTAAGAAAGAGGATAAAGCCCTGATTGTTATGGGTGGAAAATTCGGCGAACGATGGAAGGAAATATGCGAAAGTTTTGGAGTTGAAACTGTTCCTCTAAATGTTGAGTGGGGAAACGCTCCTATATCTGAAGATATAGAAAAGCTCTTAGACGCGGATTCCGGAATTAAAGCTGTATATACCACTCTTTGTGAAACGTCTACTGCTACGGTTTATGACATAAAGAGCATTGCCGAAGTTATCCGTAAAAAAGGCCTGCTTTGTGTTGTTGACGCGGTAAGCGGGTTAGGACAGGATGTTTTAAAAACTGATGAATGGGGAGTTGATGTGGTTGTTTCAGGTTCTCAAAAGGGACTTATGCTTCCTCCGGGATTGGCGTTTCTTTCTTTCAGCAAAAAAGCTGAGAAGTTTTTGGAAGAATCAGATTTACCTAAATACTATTTTGACTTGAAAAAGGCTTCCAAGTCCTGGGAGAAAAATGATACTCCTTTTACTCCTTCGGTGAGCCTGATATTTGCTTTAAGGGAGAGCTTGAGGGTTATTAGAGAAGAGGGGCTGGAAACCCGCTGGAAAGATTTTGGGAAAATGGGACGGGCGCTCAGGTCAGCTTTAACTTCTTTGGGTTTTGAGATTCTTTCTAAAAGCCCGTCATCTTCGGTTACCGCGGCCCTGGTTAAAGAAATAGATACCGCGTCTATTGTTAGAAAGATGAGAAAAGAATACGGGATAAGTATTGCCGGAGGGCAGGGGCATTTGAAAGGAAAAATTGTGAGAATAGCCCATATGGGATATATAAACCCTTCGGATATTGTTATGTGCCTGTCGGTTTTGGAGAAAGTCTTAGCGGATTCAGGCGTTTCAATAGAAAAAGGAGTTAGTTTAAAAGCTTTTCAGGAGGTATATTATGCTTAAAATCCTTGTGAGTGATAAATTAGCGGAAGAAGGGGTTGAAATCTTAAAAGCGGAGAAGGATATTCAGGTAGATGTCAAGACCGGCTTAACTCCCGAAGAATTATCTTCAATTATTGGAGGATATGATGCTATTGTTATCCGCAGCCAGACAAAACTGACCGGGGATATACTTAGTAAAGCGGCCAGACTGAAAGCAATCGGCAGAGCCGGTGTCGGGTTGGATAACGTTGATATTGAATCTGCTACTAAGCAGGGGATTATTGTTATGAACGCTCCTTCGGGTAATTCCATTTCTACCTGTGAACAGGCCTTTGCTTTGATGTTGGCTATGTCAAGGAACGTTGCTTTAGCCGACAAATCCGTAAGGGCAGGTAAGTGGGAACGTTCTAAGTTTAAAGGGACGGAGCTTTATAACAAGACTCTTGGTGTTATAGGGTTAGGCCGTATTGGAAGAGAGATTTCTAAACGGGCTCTATCTTTTGGAATGAAGGTGGTTTCTTATGACCCCTTTATCTCTGAAGATGTGGCTAAGAAGCTGGATATAGAAATAGTTGAGTTGAAAAAACTGCTTTCAGAGGCGGATTATATCACGGTTCATACTCCTTTGACTGAAGAAACCCGCGGTTTGATTTCTGACGATGAATTCTCAATTATGAAACCTAATGCCCGGGTTATAAACTGCGCCAGGGGGGGGATAATTAGTGAAAAGGCTTTATACCTCGCCTTAAAGGATAAGAAAATATCCTTTGCCGCTTTGGATGTTTATGAAAAAGAACCCCCTGAAAAAGATAATCCCTTATTTAGATTAGATAATATTGTCTTAAGCCCGCATTTAGGAGCTTCTACCAAAGAGGCCCAGATAAATGTAGCGGTGGAAATTGCTCATTGTGTAAAGGATGTCCTTAAGGGCAGAGCCTTAAAGAACGCGGTTAATTTTCCTTCTCTTGACCCGGAAACTTTTACCGCTCTTTCTCCTTATATAAGTTTAGCTGAAAAACTCGGCATGGTTTCTTCTCAGCTGATTGAGGGGCGGATAAAAGAAGTCTGGATTAGTTATGCCGGAGATATTACTTCTTTTAAACTTATCCCGGTTACTTCTTCTTTAGTTAAAGGCGTGCTTTCGCCTATTTTGGAAGGAACGGTAAATTTTGTTAACGCCTTTAATTTAGCTAAGGACAGAGGTATCAAGATAGAATCTACGAAATCTTCGGAAGGGACAGATTACTTAAATTCAATAGCGGTGAGGATTAAATCCGATAAAGAAGAGATTAGCTTAGAGGGCGCTTTATTCGCGAACCATTATCCCCGGATTGTTAAAATTAACGGCTTTTATTTAGAAATCAGCCCGGCTAAGTATATGATTTTTCTTTCCAACCGCGATAAGCCGGGGGTTATAGGAAAGTTAGGCGCTATGTTAGGCAGACGTAAGATTAATATTGCCACAATGAGTTTTGGCCGTAAGAAAGAAGAAGGGCTGGCAATTACCGCCCTGACAATAGATACACCTTTGACCGGAGAAATTATAGAAGAAATACTTTCGGACAGCGACTTCAGCAACGTTAAATTTATAAAAATATCATAGCGGCAAAGGATGATTGAGTCTTGTGTATTTATCTATTTTCTATATTTTGTTTTTGTTTAGCAGTTTAACAGTTTAGCAATTTAATAATGTATCAATCTGTTTTATGTCTTTTGTTTTAGCGGCTAATGTAAGGAGGTTTTGATTATGCGTTTATTCATAGCTCTATCCGCTATTATTTCTCTTTTTGTTTCTCCCGTATTCTCTCAGGATTTGACAATCCTTTATACCGGTTCTTCTCATTCTTCCCTTTATCCCTGCGGCCATTGTCCGGCAAGTGTCGGCGGAGGGGTATCCAGAAGGGCGGCTGCTGTTAAAAAGGAAAGGGCAAAGGATAAAGATTTAATATTGGTTGATTCAGGCAGTGTATTCGCGGCAGGGCCTTTGGATGAGTTCAGTATAGGGGTAGATTTAGATAAACAGAGGACAGAAGCTGCTTTAAGAGCAATGCAGGCAATGAAGTATGATGCCGCGGGGATTGCTGAAGATGAATTCAGGCTCGGCAGAGATTTTTTTGAGAAAAGCATAAACAAGACAAATTTCCCTTTTGTTTCCTGCAATGTAACTTTGAAAGGAGTCAAGCCTTATATTATAAAACAGGCGGGTTCTATAAGAGTAGGAATTACCGGAATAAGCCCAAAGTCTTTATCGTCTTTTAATGTGGCTGTTGGAGAGTACGAAGATTCTTTAAGTAAAGCAGTCAGCTTTTTTAAGAAGGAGAAAGTAGGCGCTGTCGTTTTACTGTCTTCTCTAAGCAGGGATGAAACCAATGGCCTTTTGAGTAAGTTTCCTGAAATTAACCTTGTTATATTCAGTTATCCTTCAAATGGGCAAGGCCTTCAGAGAGAGGGGAAGACAATAGAAGCCTACCCTTATTTTCAGGCGAAAAAGATTGGGAAATTGATAATTAAATTGGCAGATGGTAATGTTAAAGAATATACTTCTGAAGACATAGCTTTACCTTTGACCCGCGCGGAAGATCCAAGTGTTAAAAAAATTATTCCCGAATGTTTTTTGGATTCTAACTGCCCGGAGAAAGAGGGGATGGTAAGGTCTTGCAGCAACCCGGGTATAGGAGGACAGCCTGCTCAATGCTTATACCGAAAAGGGAAACCTTTAGAAGCCGTTGTTATAGGTATGGAAAACTGCCCGGCATGTTCTACAAAATTAACCGAGTCTTTTTTGAAGAAGTATTTCCGGGGAGTTAAATTTAGGAAAATAGATTACAAATCTCCGGAAGCTAAAAAACTTATAAAAACTTTTGGGATTAGTACTCTGCCGGTATTTGTCTTCAGCCGGAATGTTGAAGAGGCGCAAAACTTTGATGAATTATCCGGGGCTTTTGAAAAGAAAGGTAAGAAGTACTTCCTTTCTTCCCGGTTTTCGGGAATATTTTATTATCTGAGCCGGCCGGTTATTGATAGAAAGGTTGATTTATTCATTGAACCTTTTCAGAAAGGGTTTTCTGATATCTTGAGGAAAGTGAAGACTAAAGCTGAGAAGAAAAAACTTAATTTAGAAGTCCATTTCATTTTCAAAAAGGGAAGCCTGCCTGAAAAAGAAGAATGCCTGAGGATTTTAAGTGTTAAAGTTCTTTATCCTAATAAGTTCTGGAAATATCTTTTAGGGAGGGTTAACACCATAACAAGCAGTTTCTGGAACCTGCCGTTTAAGAAGTTGGGGATTGATACGGATAAAGTAACTGAGTTCGCTTTATCGGATAAAGGAGAAAAGACATTGAAAGATAACAATAGTCTATCCGCAGAATTAGGCATAAATAGAGGGGGGGTTATTCTTTTAAATAATAACAGGATTTTCAGCTTTCAGGTTGGGGGTGGATCTTTGGATGGCGTTTTAGATTCCATGTGATTTTATATAAAACAAATGAATACGGTTGTTGTCGGATTGCAGTGGGGAGATGAGGGAAAAGGGAAGATAATAGATTTTCTTTCTAAGGAGGCCGATATTATAGCCCGCTTTCAGGGAGGGAACAATGCCGGCCATACCGTAATTATAGACGGGAAGAAATTCATCTTTCACCTGATACCTTCAGGTATTCTCAGGCCTTCTAAGGTCTGCGTGATAGGTTCAGGCGCAGTTATTGACCCTTTGGTGCTTTTTGATGAAATAAAATATTTAAAGGGAAAGGGTGTAAGAATCGGCCATAATAATCTTAAGATATCTCTGCTTTCGCATATTATTATGCCGTATCATAAAAACCTGGACGCTTTAAGGGAGAAGAAAAGGATTCAAAAAATAGGCACTACCAGGAGAGGGATAGGGCCCTGTTATGTTGACAAGTATTCCCGCTGCGGGATAAGGGTTATTGACTTGATTAACCCCGATATATTCAGGGAGAAATTAGAAGATAATCTGCGGGAGAAAAACCCTGTCTTTAAAAATGTTTACCATATAAAACCCTATTCCCTGAAAACTATATACAACCAGTATTCCAAGTTTGCGGAAACTTTAGAACCTTACGCTGTTGATACCGTTGAAACTCTCAGAAAAGCCGTAAGGCTGAAGAAAAGAATCCTTTTTGAAGGAGCTCAAGGTGCTTTCTTGGATGTAGATTTCGGCACCTACCCTTTTGTCACTTCTTCCAATACGGTATCTTCAGGAGCGGCGGTAGGAACAGGGTTTCCTTTCTTAAAAATAGGTAAAGTTATAGGGGTAGCTAAAGCTTATACGACAAGAGTGGGAGAAGGCCCTTTTCCTACAGAATTGCATTGTAAAGATTCCGAGCTGCTCAGGGGGAAGGGGGTAGAATTTGGAGCAACTACCGGCAGGCCGCGCAGGTGCGGTTGGCTGGATTTGGTCTTGCTTAAAAGGTCGGTAACCATGAACGGAGTTACCAGCTTAGCTCTAACCAAGATAGATGTCTTAGATGAATTTAAAGAATTAAAGATCTGCACCGGATATAAATATAAGGGCAGGATCTTTAGAAATTTTCCTTTGAGCATAAAGGAATGGCAGAAGGTTAAGCCGGTTTATAAAACGGTTAAAGGGTGGAATTCACCGCTTCGGGATATACGCGGCTACAAAAGGTTGCCGGCCAAAGCCAAAGACTACATAAAACTTATTGAGAACTTTCTTGAGGTTAAAGCCGAGATTATTTCTGTAGGCTCACTTCGGGAAGCTGTTATTATTAAATAGGGACAGCCTCTATTTAGTTAGTTTTATTTATTCTTAAATAGGGACTGGTCCCATATGCGAAATATCTTGACGGGGTATTTGCCATATGGTAAGATAGTTCAAAAGTAGTGTCAAGAGTTGTATGAAAAAGTATAAGTAGCGGGGAGAAAATCCTAAATTCTAAACCCTAAACAAACTCAAAATGAAGAAAACCCAAAACCCAAAACAATATAGTTTAAAGCAAAAGCAGTATATTTATTAATGTTTTGAGTTTAAAGCATTTGAGTTTTAGGTTTATTTAGAGTTTTGGATTTAGAGTTTAGAGTTTTAGAAAACAAAGATAGCTTTGACAATACGTGATTAAGAATAAGGGGGACCTTATGAATAAATCAAGAATATTCTTCTTTCTTTCCGGTATATTTTTGCTTTCGTTTTTTCTTTCGGGCTGTGCTTTGGTAATTCAAAAAGGCCGGCGTTCTGATTTGGAAAAGATAGAATCTTTAAAGAATGAGCTGTCTGAACTCCGCTCTACAAAATCCGTATTGGAAAAACGGCTTTCTGAGGAAATCAAGGATAAAGAAGTTAAGCTTGAGATGAAAGATAAAGGGTTGGTTATTACTGTTTTAACCGAAGTCCTGTTTGATTCAGGAAAAGATGTCCTGCGCGAATCAAGTTATCCTATTTTGGATAAAGTAGCTAAAGTTTTAAACAGGGAAGCTTTAGGACATCAAGTAGGCATAGAGGGGCATACTGATAATGTTCCCATAAAATATTCAGGCTGGAAATCAAATTGGGAATTGTCTTCACATAGGGCTTTAAATGTTTTACACTATATGGCTGGTAAAGGTGTTTCGCCTGACAGGTTATCTGCCGTAGGATACGGCCAGTACAGGCCGGTTGCTTCTAATGATAGTGAGGAAGGCCGCCAGTTAAACCGGAGGGTAGAAATAGTAATTCTTCCCCGTTTGGTGAAAAAACTCAATATACCTGATAATACCGGAGTTGAAAAAAAATCTACAGAAGAAATACTTAAATAGTTATGAAAAATTCGCCTCTTATCGGAGTATTAGCAGGAATAATTCTTGTTTTGCTGGTGGTTATATTTTCTTTAGGCTACCATTTTAGTAAACAGCATCAGATCGCGGCTAAAGAAACAGCAGACAGGATTAAAGCTGAAGAGAAGATAGATACCCTTAGTAAGAAATTGGAGGCAAAGAACGATTTAATCAAGAGCCAGGATGAGGAAATCAACAGACTGAAGATAGAGGTGGAACAGTCCCAGGCTCAAGTTGCTGTGAAAGACGGGAATATTGAAAAATTGCGGGAAGAAATTAACAAGCTTAACTGTTTAAAAGAGAAGTTAGAAGAAAATTTGAAAGATGAGTTAGTTAATCAGGATAATCCTTAAGGTTTAACAGGACAGCAAGTGTTTTTTCTAATAAAGGGGGCTTAAGCCCCCGAATTTTTTATAGGGGCCTAATGGCAAATGGCAAATAGCGAATAGCGAATAGCCAAGAGCGAATAGCGAATGGCTAATGGCGATAAAAAATAATAATAAAATGAGTAAATTATCAGCGGTTCCTTATCATGTAGCCTTAATAATGGACGGGAACGGCCGTTGGGCGGAGAAAAGAGGCTTGCCCAGGAATTTTGGCCACAAGAGAGGGATAGATAATGTCCAAAAGGTGATTAAATCTGCTAAGGATAGAGGAGTCCGAATACTGAGCTTGTTTGCTTTTTCTACCGAGAACTGGTCAAGGCCAAAGGAGGAAATTGATTTCTTGTTCTCTTCTTTCAAAAAATACCTGTCTGAAAATAAGGGTGATAAAGATATCCGCTTTAATGTTATGGGCTCGAGAAGAGGCCTGCCTGAAGATTTAATATCGGGAATAGATGAAGCTGTTGAGGAAACAAAAGATAATGATAAAATCATCCTGAACATAGCTTTTAACTACGGGGGGAGGGATGAAATCGTTTTTGCTGCTAAGAGAATAGCGGAGGATTTTAAAGAAGGTTCCTTAAGCCTAAAGTCTTTAGATGAAAGGTTCTTTCAAGGGTATCTCTATGATCCGTTTATTCCGGATGTGGACTTATTAATACGCACTTCAGGAGAGGAGCGGATAAGCAATTTTATGCTTTGGCGCATAGCTTATGCCGAGTTGTATTTTACCAATGTCCTATGGCCCGATTTCACAGCCGGAGAGTTTGATAAAGCCCTGGACTCTTTTAAAATGAGGGAGAGAAGGTTTGGCAAAGTTTAAGAGTATGAGAAAAAGAGTTGTAAGCGGGATTATTTTAATAGGGGTGAGTGTTGCTGCGATTATTGTAAAGCCTTTGTGTTTTATTACAGTTGTTTTTCTTACCCTTTTAGGCCTCTGGGAATTCTTTTCCATGCTGGAGAAGAAAGGTGTAAAATTATTTAAGATATTCGGCCTTTTTTTAGGGGGGATTATTCCCCTTTCAATATTCTTCCGTTTCCCGGTAACCCGGGAGTGGCAGCTTTTTTTTATATTATCAGGCCTTTTTTTATTATTCCTTTTAGAATTAACCCGGAAAGAGAATCAAGAGACAATCCTTTCTCTGTCGGGGACTGTATTCGGCGTTCTTTATGTGTCCTGGTGTTTTAGTTTTATTATAAGAATAAGGGCGTTAGAAGGAGGGGTTTATCTTTTGGCTTTTCTGATAACGGTAGTAAAGGTTCAGGATATAGGCGCTTATCTTGTTGGCACGTTCTTAGGCCGGAGGCCGCTTATTAAGAGGGTGAGCCCTAAAAAATCCGTAGAAGGGGCGGTAGGAGGGGTATTGTTAAGTATTCTTTTTGCTGTTTTGTTTAGAGGCTTTCTTAAAGGGGTAAACTTGGGACAGATTGTCCTTCTGTCTTTTGTGTTGAGCGTGATAGGGCAGTTGGGAGATTTGTTTGAATCATTGATAAAACGCGACTGCGGAGTTAAGGATTCGGGCAGGCTTATTTCGGGTATGGGCGGGGTATTAGATGTGATAGATAGCCTGATATTTACAGCTCCGGTTTTTTATTTCTATTTTACCATGCTTAAGAATATTTCTTTTGTTCACCTTATTCCTTAGATATTGAATACACAGACATGTAAACCCTAAATCCTAAACTCTAAAACCTAAACAAATCCAAAATCAAAATGATTAAAATTCAAAACGTTCTTCATAACTCATTGAAAAGAAGTTTGTTTTGAACATTTGAACATTTGAATTTTGAGTTTATTTAGAATTTAGGATTTGGAGTTTAGAGTTTTTATCGGGCGCGCGATGTATATATATTTGTCACTTAGAGGATAGAGAGAGATATGGCTGAAAAGAAGAAAATAATAATTTTAGGTTCTACCGGATCAATAGGCAGGAATACTTTGGATGTTGTCCGGAGAAACCGCCGGAGGTTTGAAGTTTTAGGCCTTTCGGGAAACCTGAATTCCAGACTGCTTTTAAGACAGGCAGAGGAGTTTAAGCCTAAATACATAAATATAGGCCTTAAGGACGATTACCTTAAGTTGAAGAATAATTCTTCTGCTAAAGTATCAGCCGGAGAAGAAGGCCTGCTTAAACTCTCATCGTCTGTATGCGATATCTTAGTCTTAGGGATATCGGGATTAGCGGCGCTTAAACCTCTGTTCAGCAGTCTGGGAAAAGCTAAGAAGATACTTTTAGCCAATAAAGAGGCTATTATCGCTTCCGGAGAGATGTTTGATAAAGCGAGGAGAAAGTCTTCTTCTCAAATTATCTCTGTTGACAGCGAGGCATGGGCTGTCCGGAATCTTTTGGAGTCCTCATCCGGAAAAACGGATAAGGTTTATATAACCGCTTCCGGAGGGCCGTTTCTGCGTAAAGACAGGAAGTTTCTTAGAAAGGTTTCTCTGAAAGAAACCCTTTCTCATCCGGTATGGAGAATGGGGAGGAAGATATCAGTAGACTCGGCTACTCTGATGAATAAAGGGTTTGAAGTTATGGAGATAAGCCGGTTGTTCGGTATAGCGGTTGAGAAAATAAAAGTTTTGATTCACCCTCAGTCGATAATACACGCTTTGATAGAAAGGGAAGATAAAACAGTTACAGCTTTTTATTTCTCTTCGGATATGAGGATACCTATTTCCGCCGGCTTGGATGGAGGCAAAAGCCCTTCTTTTACCAAGCCTTTAGACCTGGCTAAGTTTGGGAAAATGGAGTTTCTGTCTCCTGATTATAAAAAGTTTCCTTCTCTAAAGCTGGCTTACTATGTTGCCGAAAAACAGAGAAGTTACCCTTCTGTATTTGTGTCTGCTGATGAGAAAGCTGTCAGCCTTTATTTGGAAGGAAGGATAAAATTTCTCCAGATCTATGATATTGTGAAAAGGACAGTTGATTCACACCAAGGCAGGGATTTACAGAACCTGGATGATGTTTTATACTGGAGCAGGTGGGCGGCGGATAAAGTGAAAGAGATAGCGGGTAAATGATGAGTTTATTGATTTTTATATTTACTTTAGGCCTTCTTATAGTTATTCATGAGTTCGGCCATTTTATTACAGCTAAAGCCTCAGGTATAAAAGTTGATGTCTTTTCTATTGGGTTCGGTCCTGTGTTATACAGGAAGAAGTTTCAAAGCTTTGATTTTCTTATTTGCGCTGTTCTTTGGGGGGGGTATGTTAAACTGGCAGGTTTTTCTCCGGAGGAAACCAAAGGGCTTAAGTCTGATTTTTTATCCAAGCCTCTTTTTATACGGGGATTAGTGATAGCGGCAGGGCCTTTGTTCAATTATATTTTAGCTATGTTCTTGTTTATACTTGTCTTTTTAATAGGGTTTCCGGTTCCTTCTTCCCGTGTAGGCAAATTGGTTGACGGTTATCCCGCGGTAGCCTCAGGGATAAAAGAGGGGGACTTGATTTTAAATATAGATGGAAAGGATGTTAAAACATGGGAGGATGTTTCGGGCATAATCCATAATACAGAGGAAGGATCTCTGATTCTGACTGTATTGAGAGCGGGGGAAAAGAAACAGTTTGTCCTTCATCCTAAGAGAGAGGAAAAGACAGATATTTTTAAGAAAAAGCATACCCTTTCTTTTATAGGGATACGTCCTTCAGATGAAGTTGTTAAGCTCAAATACCCTTTTTTTGAAGCTGTAGGTAAGGGTGTGTCTTCTCTGTTCGGGTTTACCTGGATGACTTTGAAAGCTCTGGGGTATGTCATCATTGGCGCCTTGCCTTTAAGGGATACTTTCACCGGGCCTTTGGGTATTTACTATGTAACTAAACAGGCTTCTCATATCGGGGTTGCGGCAGTTATTCACCTTATGGCGCTTTTAAGTATGAGTTTGGCTGTTTTTAATCTTTTGCCTCTGCCTGTTTTGGACGGAGGGCATATTTTCTTTCTTATGATAGAAAAAATAAGAGGGGAGCCTCTTTCTTCAAGGACAGAGGAGATTATCTCCAGAATAGGCATAACTTTCTTAATTATACTGGTAACTTTGGTTATGTATAATGATGTTATGAGGTTCGGCCAGGGTCTTTTTAAGAAGTAATTTCAGGTAATGTATGAGAAGGAATAAAAGAGTTGTACAAGTAGGCGGAATTAAAGTCGGAGGAGATAACCCTGTAGTGGTAAAAGGGATGCTTAAATCTTCTTTGAATGACCCTGAGAGAGTTATAGGAGAAGCTTCGCGGCTTGAGAAAGAAGGGTGTGAGATTATAAGGGTAGCTTTTGAGAGAAAGAGCCATTCAGGGGTTGTAAAGAGGATTAAGAAAACAGTATCTGTTCCTTTAGAAGCGGATGTCCATTTTGACTACCGGTTAGCTTTGTCCGCTTTAGATTTAGGTATAGATGCTTTGAGGCTTAACCCTATGAACATATACAAAAAGAAAGAGATTCGGGAAGTTGTAAGAGCGGCATTGATTAATAAGGTGCCTATACGGGTAGGGATTAATTCCGGAGGCTTTAGAAAGAGAGTTTCTGATAAACAGCTTTCTGATCTTATGCTTAATAAAATATCAGGATATGTAAGATTTATGGAGAAAGAAGGCTTTAAAAATATTATGCTTTCTGCTAAGACCCATAGTTTGAGTTCCACTGTTTTGGTAAACCGTTCTCTTTACAGGAAGTTTCCTTACCCTTTGCATTTGGGGCTGACCGCGTCTGGGCCTTATACGGAGGGGTTAATAAAAAGTTCTTCGGCTTTGGGTATATTGCTTTATGAAGGTATAGGGGATGCGGTTAGGTTGTCTTTAAACGCTGATTCTTTTGAGGAAGTTAAGGCGGCTAAAATACTTCTTCAGGGGGTATCTCTGCGCAGGTTTTCTCCGGAGATTATATCCTGCCCGACCTGTTCCCGCTGTAGAGTTGATCTTAAGGGGAAGGTGGAAAAGTTTAAAGAAATCCTTTATAAAAACCGTAATAGTTTTTATAATAAAGATATCAGTATCGCTTTAATGGGATGTCCTGTAAACGGGCCGGGTGAAGCTGTTTCTGCTGATATCGGCATAGCCTTTGGTAAAGGATACGGTATGCTGTTTAAAAAGGGGGAAGTTTTAAGAAGAGTAAGAGAAGAAGAAGCTTTGGGCATCCTTTTAAAATATATAGAAGTTTCCCATTGATGTAAGGTAATGAGGATAAAGGGAGTTAGAAATAGAAATTCTAAATCCTAAATTCTGTTAACCCAAATAATGCGGTTAGCATTATTTGCCCGCAGGGTCAGCCCCGCGTTTACCACGCCGTAGGCGGGGGAAAGGCGGATAGGACTGAGGTTACCTACGGGGAAAATGCTGTGTACTTTTTAATACAACGTCCGTTTAATGTAATTATTTAGATTACTAGGTGTTATGGATATTTCGCACACTCAACAGCATTTTCCCGGTTAACTCAAAATGAAGAAAGCACAAAATCCAAAACCCAAAACCCAAAACAAAGAGTATTATATTTATTGTTTTGAGTTTAAAAGATTTAAGTTTGGGATTTATTTAGAGTTTAGAGTTTCGAGTTTAGGATTTAGAGTTTGAATAGTAGCGGGGGATGGTGGAATGGATAAAAAAGAAATAAAGAAGATTCTTAGGCAGAGGTTGTTCTTAGGGTATGGAAAGATGAAAGATAACGCTTTGGATGAGAGTGAAGTCCGGCAGAGAGTAAGCAGGATATTTGAAGTTATTCAGAGAGATGAGGGCGTTGAAATACCTTCTTCCGAGCAGGAAGAACTGGCCGGAGAATTGGTAAATGACCTTTTGGGATGGGGCCCTCTTCAGAAATTTGCGGATGATCCTTATGTTACCGAAATTATGGTAAACGGCCCGCATAAGATTTATATTGAGAAATCCGGCCGTAAGACTCTTGCTGATGTGCAGTTCGACGATGAAAACCATTTAAGGTATATAGTTGAGCGGATGATAAGGCCCACCGGAAGGAGAGTAGATGAGTCTTATCCCTATGTTGACTTTTCCCTTCCTGACGGTTCCAGGGTGAATGTGATTCTTCCTCCCTTATCTGTCGGAGGGGCCAGTATTACAATAAGAAAGTTTTTGAAACAGATAGAGAAAATAGAAGATTTAACTGAAATGGGGACTCTCAACAATGATATGGCGGTATTTCTCAAAGCTTGTGTTAAAGCAAAAGTAAATATTGTTTTTTCAGGAGCTACCGGCGTGGGTAAGACCACTACTTTGGAAGTGCTTTCTTCGTACATTGATTCAAGTGAGAGGATTATAACTATTGAAGATGCCTTAGAACTTCATCTTAGGCAGGGCCATGTTGTGCGCCTTCTTACCCGAGGCCCGAATATTGAAGGCAGGGGAGAAATTACTACTAAGGAACTGTTTATAAATACTTTGCGTATGAGGCCTACACGGATTATCTTAGGCGAAATACGCGGCGCTGAGGCTCTTGACTTTCTCCAGTCATTAAACAGCGGCCATTCCGGGGCTCTGGCGGTAATCCATGCTTCTTCGCCGGAAGATGTCATTAACCGTTTAGAGACTATGGTTTTATATTCCGGGACTAATCTTTCGGAATGGATAATAAGAAAACAGATTTCGCACGGTTTGGATTTAGTTGTCCAGCAGGACCAGTTGGTTGACGGGTCCCGTAAGATTACCCGCATAAGCGAGGTGGCCGAAGGGGAAGACCGATCTATGTGCAGGGACTTATTTGTTTTTGAGCAGGAAGGGTTTGATCCCTCAGGCAGGGTTTTAGGAAGGTTTAAACCTACCGGACTTAAACCTAAGTTTATGGATAAGTTTTTCAAGAGAGGAGTTTCTTTTTCTGAAGATATCTTTAAGGAGGCATAGCTGTGCGGTTTTCAAAATATTTGATACCTACTCTGAGGGAAGTAAAAGAAGAAAGTATCTCTTTTAATCTTTCTTTGAAAGCGGGGTTAATTTCTTCTTTAGCTTCCGGTATATATACCTATCTCCCTTTGGGGCTGAAGGTTTTAAGAAAGATAGAAAATATTATTAGGAAACATATGAACCTCCGCGGCGCTAATGAAATTCTAATGCCGGCTTTGCAGCCTTTAGAATTATGGTCCAAGACCGGAAGAGATAAACTTTTAGGCGAGGTGATGATTAAGTTTGAAGACCGCCGCGGAAGAAAACTGTGTTTAGGCCCTACTCATGAGGAGGTTGTAACCGATTTAGCCTCTAAATATATATCTTCTTATAAACAGCTTCCTTTAATACTTTACCAGATTCAGTCCAAGTTCCGTGATGAAGTCAGGCCTAAGTCCGGGCTTATCAGAGGTTGCGAGTTTGTTATGAAAGATGCCTATAGTTTTGATTCTACAGGGGAAGGGCTGGATCATAATTATGAACTCATACTGTCAGCCTATAAGGAAATATTTAAAGAGTGCGGTGTGGATACAGCCGTTTTGGAGGCGGATACAGGATTTATAGGGGGGAGTAAATCTCATGAATTTTTAGCCCCTGCTGATTCAGGAGAAGATATACTCTTATACTGCGGTAAATGCGGTTCTTATTTTAAGGACGGGAAACAATGCCCTAAATGTTCGAATCGCCCTGTTGAAGAAAAGAAAGCTTTGGAGTTGGGGCATATTTTCAAGTTAGGAGTAAAATATTCCGGGAAATTAGGAGCGGATTTCCTTGATGATAAAAGCAGGCGTTTACCTCTTATTATGGGATGTTACGGTATAGGGGTAAGCAGAATAATTTCCGCTGTTATTGAACAGAATTACGATAAAGACGGGATAAAATGGCCGGTTAACATTGCTCCTTTTGACGCGGAGGTTATCTGTCTGAATACTGAGGATAAGGATGTGTTTTCCTTCGCGGAAGGTATCTACTCTTCTCTTAAGGAGGCAGGCCTTGATGTTCTTTTTGACGACAGGCCTGGATATTCAGGCGTAAAGTTTAAAGATTCCTATCTGATAGGGATTCCTTTCTTGATAGTGGTGGGCAAGAAACAGTCTAAGAAGGGGAAAGTTGAAATTATCAGGCGGAAGGATAACCTGCGGGTGATAACAGAAGGGGAAGGCTGTGGGATTAGAGACAAGATAGATTCACTCTGTTAGATATTTGGAGTCCATTACGTTGATATGAGGGGGGAGAAAATCCTAAATCCTAAATTCTAAATAAACTCAAAATGAAGAAAATCCAAATTCCAAAACAATATAAAGATAGAAGATGATGAATGTTTTGAATTTTGAGTTTGTGATTTTAGATTTATTTAGAGTTTCGGGTTTGGTGTTTAGAGTTTTAGAAAATAAAAATGTTTTTGACAGAACGGAATTATTAGAGAGGTATTAGTTATGGACAAAATAAACCTGGTTAAAGAGAAGACCAAAGAGGTTATACGCCGCAGGATGTTTGACGGGAAGGATTTCGCGTTCTTAATCTCGGAGAAATCAAAGCAGGAAGAATTGTTATTACGGATAAAGAAAGTAATGAAAGGGGCTCTGAAAGAATACCGCCTTAATCCCGGCAGAGAGGAACTGGATAAATTGGCAGAGCAGGTCTTATCCGATATACGCGGGTACGGCTGTTTGGATGATTTGATGAAAGATCCTTTAATTACTGATGTGTTGGTTAACAGCCCTTCTCAGGTATTTATTGAAAAGAAGGGAGAGTTGTTCAGGGCGAACCTAAGGTTTAACAGCGTTGAGGAAATCCGTTCAATAATTGACCGGATGATGGTAGGCAGCGGAAGAAGAATAGACCAGTTTTCTCCCTTTGTTGATTTTAAATTAGCAGACGGGTCACGGGTTACCGCAGTAATCCCTCCGGTATCTTCATCCGGGCCGGCAATATCTATAAGAAAGTTTTCCGGAGAAATATTCGCGCCGGAGAATCTTGTAGAATTAGGGACTCTTACCAGGAACGTCCTGGAATTTTTAGGGCTGGCGGTAAAAGCCAGGCTTAATATATTAATTACCGGATCTACCGGTGTCGGTAAGACTACCCTTATGTCTTCTTTGCTGAGGTTTGTTCCTAATAATGAAAGAACTATAGTTATTGAAGATACTGAAGAAATTTCTCTTTCTGAATATCACCATTCTCTTAAACTGCTTACCCGTCCGTCCAGTATTGAAGGCAAAGGAGAAATCACTCTCCAGGATTTAGTAAGGTTGTCTCTTCATCTCAGGCCGGACAGGATAGTTATTGGTGAAATTCGGGGCGAAGAATCATTCTCTTTCCTCCATGCGATTAATACCGGCAATGAAGGGTCTATGTGTACTCTTCATGCCAATGATGCTCTGGACGCTTTAGCCAGAATTGAGCTGTTAAGTTTAATGGCCAGGCCTAATATCAGCCCTTCTGTTATAAGGCGTTTCATTTCAATGGGGATAGACTTAGTGGTTCATTTGAGGAGAGATATTAAGGGCAACAGAATAGTGTCTCAGATATCTGAGGTTGGCCTTAATAAAGGAGAGTTTGAGATCAAAGACATATATAATTTAAAGCAGGCTTTTATAGACGGAGGAGAAGTTTTATCTTTGAACTTTACAGGGGTTATTCCTTCATTTATTGATAAATTGAAAGCAAGAACCCAGGTCAAAGATATAAATTTCTGATGACGAATCTGAAAGATATAAAAAAGAGGCTGGAAGATCTGATTCTGCCGTTTATAGAGAAAGAGGGGCTCAGACTATTTGGCCTTAAGGCGTATTACATAAGGCAGGGTATCTCTTTAAAGATAGAGGTGGATTATGAATCCGGAGGGATGTCTTTGGAAAAATGCGCTCAGCTCAACCGCATGGTTTCGGAGTACCTGGATAAAGAAAATGTATTGGGAAAGGAGTTTGTGTTAGAAGTGTCTTCGCCGGGAATTGACAGGGATTTAACCGTTGTTAAGGATTTTAAAAGGTCCTGCGGCCGGAATATAAGTCTGTGGCTTAATGGGGAGGTTCAGGGGAAGAAATATTATGAAGGGATTTTAGAAAGAATAGATGAGGCTAAAGAAGTTATATCCTTACGTATAAAGGGAGAAGTGATAGAAATTCCCTTAAAAGCTGTCCATAAAGGCAGAGAGATAATTCCTTAATAAACAATGAGGCATATTCTTAATAAAAACAATGACCAGGATGCAATAACCAAACAAATTCCAGATTCCAATATTCAAAACTTAAACTTATTTTACGTTTGATTATTGACTATTGGTTATTGTTTATATTTTGTTGCCTGGTTATTGCAGTTTGCTGTTAGAACAGCGGAGGAAGAAAATCATGAATGGAGAATTTTTAGCTATCTTAGAACAGATCGAGAGGGAAAAAGGGATTGACAGGGAAAGGCTTATTGAATCTATTGAAGAAGCTTTAATTGTTGCCGCTAAGAAAATAGCCAAAATCACTACTAATCCTGATGCTGAGATATCAGTGAAGATTAACCGTGACAGTGGAGAGATTCAGGCTTTTGTAGGCGGGGCTGAAATGCTTTCAAAAGATTTAGCCCGAATTGCGGCCCAGACCGCGAAGCAGGTTATTATTCAGAAGTTGAGAGAGGCAGAGAAAGATGTTGTCTTTAATGACTTTAAAGATAAAGTCGGTTCTTTGATTTCCGGTGTGGTTTACCGTTTTGAACGGAGTGGTATTATTGTAGATTTGTTAGGTAAAGCAGAATCAGTTATTCCCAAGTCAGAGCTGTCTCCTTTGGATAATTTCAATTTAGGGGAGAGGATAAAGGCTCATTGTATTGAGGTTAAGAGGGAAAAGGGGCCTCAAATTATAGCTTCCCGGAGAACTGCCGGTTTTGTTAAGAAACTCTTTGAATTAGAAGTCCCTGAGATTTATGAGGGGATTGTAGAAATAAAAGCTGTATCCCGCGATGCCGGGGACAGGACAAAAATAGCTGTTTATTCTAAAGATGATAAAGTTGATTGTGTAGGCGCTTGTGTCGGAATGAGAGGGGCGAGGGTGAAAAATATCGTGCAGGAACTTAGAGGGGAGAAGATTGATATTGTCCGTTACTCGGATAATTCCGAAGAATTTATCCGGACAGCGCTTTCTCCTGCTCAGTTAAGCAGGGTATTTTTGAACAAAGAAGAGAAAAGAGTATTGGTTGTGGTTGATAAAGACCAGCTTTCTTTGGCTATTGGCAAGGGGGGGCAGAATGTCCGTTTAGCTTCCCGCCTGACCGGATGGGAGATTGATATACGTTCCAAGGAAGAATTGCAGTCAGGGATTGACCGGATGAATGAATTGAAAGGCATAGGTAAACAGACTGTGGATAATTTGGTGAAAGCCGGTATTCAGAGTATCCATGTTTTAGCAAGAACAGATGTGAAAGTTTTAGCAAAAATAAAAGGTATTGGTAAAAAGAAAGCCTTAGATATTATTAAACAGGCTGGAAAGATGATTAAGCAGTGAACCCTGTTAGAAGATTTTTTCTGACAGGGTAAAGTAAAAGCCGCGCTGTTGTTATAATCTATCAGATCCGGGTTAGAAAGGATAAAATAATAATATGAGAGTTCATGAATTGGCAAAAGAATTAGGGGTAGATTCTAAAGAGTTTATTAAGAGGCTTAGAGAGATGAATTTCTCTTTAAAAAGCCATCTCTCTGTTATTGATAAGGATACGGCGGATATTATCCGCGGTGAATTTAAAGATTTGAAAGAAAAAAAGATTCAGGAGAATTCTATAGAAGTTGATTTTCCTTTAACAGTGAAGAATTTTGCTGTAAAGGTTAATAAAAAACCTTCAGAGATAATAATGCTTCTTTTAAAGAAAGGAAAAAGGCTGAGTATTAACCAGAATATAGATAAAGATTTATCTATTGAGTTGGGCAGAAGCATGGGGTTTAATCTCAGGGAAAAAAGTTTATTAGAAGAGAAACTTGTTTTTAAACAGGGGCCATCTTCCGCGAATTTGAAACCCCGTCCCCCGGTTGTTACTCTTATGGGGCACATTGACCATGGGAAGACCAGTATCCTGGATTATATCCGCAAGTCTCGTATTACTGATAGAGAGTCGGGAGGAATTACTCAGCATATAGGAGCTTATCAGGTGGATACCGGTAAAGGCAGGATTACTTTTGTTGATACTCCCGGCCATGAAACATTTACGGCTATGCGGTCGAGAGGAGCTGATATAACCGATATTGTTATATTAGTTGTTGCCGCTGATGAAGGTGTGAAACCCCAGACCGAGGAAGCTGTGAGCCACGCGAAGGCTGCGGGGGTTCCGATTATTGTAGCTCTGAACAAGATTGACAGAGAGAATGTCCAGACGGATATGGTTAAACAGCAGTTGTCAAAGTTAGGTTTAACTCCTGAAGACTGGGGCGGAAAAACTATTGTCGTTCCTGTTTCGGCAAAGACCGGTAAAGGGATTGATGACCTTTTAGATATGCTTTTGTTAGAGGCTGAGCTTCTCGAGCTCAAGGCTGATTTTGACCGCCCGGCTTTAGGCGTGGTTATTGAATCCCGCCTTTCCAAAGGGTTAGGTCCGGTTTCTTCCGTTATTGTCCAGCAGGGGGTCCTGAAAATTAAGGATACGGTAGTCTGCGGGAAAATATGGGGAAAAGTAAAGGTCTTGAGGAATGATAAGGGAGCCGATTTAAAAGAAGCTTTTCCTTCGGAATGTATTGAGATTGTAGGCTTGCAGGGGATACCTTCTGCCGGAGATAATTTTTTTGTTGTTCCCTCTGAAAAACAGGCCCGGGAAATTACCGGCAGAAAGATTTCTGGAAGCAGGCAGGACGGTTCATCTCCTGTCCAGCATATCCGGATAGAAGACTTGTATAAGAAGATGAAAGAGAATAAGTTAAAACAATTCCGGGTGATTATAAAAGCCGATGCTTACGGCACGTTGGAAGCTATAAGCGATATACTGAATAGGATAGACTTAAAAGAAGTATCCATAAATATCCTGCATAAAGGCGTAGGCGCGGTCAATCTTTCTGATGTTGTTCTCGCGGAAGCTTCGGATGCGCTGATTGTAGGGTTTAAAACAGGGGTGGAGCCGGCGGCTTCAAAGCAGTCTAAGGATAAAGGTATTCAGATTAAAACCTACCAGGTTATTTACGAGCTCGTTTCGGATATAAAGGCGGCTATTGAGGGCTTGCTTAAGCCTGTGGTTAAAAGGATATTCTTAGGCAGGGCGAAGGTCAAAAAAGTATTCAGGCTCTCCAAATTTGGAATTATCGCCGGAAGCATTGTGGAAAAAGGCAAACTTCAGAGGAATATCCTCTGCCGGCTTTTACGCGGCAAAGATGAAGTTTTTAAGGGGAAGATCCATTCTCTGAAGCGGTTTAAAGAAGATGTAAAAGAAGTGGGAGAAGGGGTTGAGTGCGGGATAGGGATATCTTATAATGGTGTTCAGGTAGATGATATTATAGAAGGGTTTAAGGAAGAATCTACTGCCCGGAGGATTGATGTATAAACCTTAAAGCTGATGAAGAAACGAATATTGAGCGGTATGAGGCCTACAGGCAGGCTTCACATAGGGCATTGGGCCGGGGCTTTGTCTAAATGGGTGGATCTGCAGGATGAGTACAGCTGTTTTTTTATGGTTGCCGACTGGCATGCTTTAATGAGCGAGTATAAGAGTTCTTTTCCAGTCAGGGATTTAGCTTTAGATAATGTCGCGGATTGGATTAGCTGGGGTATTTCTCCTGAGAAATCGGTCATCTTTGTCCAGTCGGAAGTAAAAGAGCATTTAATGCTTTCTATGGTTTTGTCCATTCTAACTCCTTTAGGCTGGCTTTACCGCTGTCCCACTTTCAAAGAGCAGATAACCCAATTGAGCTCTAAAGAAATTAATACCCATGCTTTTTTAGGTTACCCTGTCCTTCAGGCCGCGGATATTCTTTTGTACCGGGCGGAGTTCGTCCCGGTAGGGAATGATCAGCTTCCGCATTTGGAATTAACCAGAGAAATTGTCAGAAGGTTCAGCAATATATATAAAAGTTCTATTTTTCCTGAACCTAAGCCTATTCTTACGCCTGTGCCCCGCCTTTTAGGATTGGACGGCAGGAAGATGAGCAAGAGTTATGGGAATTCTATATATCTTTCAGATGAAGATTCAGAGATAAAAGAAAAAGTCAGGACGATGTTTACTGATCCTAAGAGGATAAGAAAAACCGACCCTGGGCATCCGGAAGTATGCAATGTTTATTCTTATTACAAGGCTTTTTTCGAGTCCGCCTCTCCCGATGTCCATAATTGGTGTACAAAGGCTGAAAGAGGGTGCACAGAATGTAAGGCAATATTAGCCGGTAAATTTTCCGGACTTATAAAGTTTAGGAGAGAGGAGAAAAAGAAGCTTCTTAAAAATAAAGATAAGTTGTTGGCAATTTTAGAAGAAGGAAGAAAAAAAGCTTCTATAGAAGCTGAGAAGACATGGCTCAAAGTCAAAGAAGCCGTTAGGATATAGAAGATAAATAGACAATTGTATAATCTTAAACTCTAAGTCCTAAACTCGAAACTCTAAATAAATCTAAAACTCAAATGTCTCAAACCCAAAACGATAATAAATATAATGTTCTTTGTTTTGGTTTTTGTGTTTTCTTTCATTTTGTGTTTATTTAGCCTGCCTGTGCCAAGGTTTCCATCGGTTTCGCCGAGAGGCGAGCGGCAGACAGGGATTTAGGATTTTGAGTTTAGAGTTTAATTTTCTAAATGTAAGGAAAATATAAAGAAAAGATATGAAGGTAAAATTGGATATTTTTGAAGGGCCTTTGGATTTACTCCTGTATCTTATAAAGAAGAATCACATCAATATTTACGATATTCCCATTGTCTTGGTTTTAAACCAGTACCTGGAATATATGGAACTGATGAAGCTTTTAGATATAGATGTGGTTTCAGAATATTTGGTTATGGCCGCTACTCTAATCCAGATTAAATCAAGGACACTTATTCCCCGTAATGAGGAAGCATCTGACGAGGAGGAAGAAGAGGATCCTAGAGAAGAGCTTGTCCGGAAACTCTTAGAATACCAGAAGTATAAAGAGATAGCCAAGTCCTTGAAGGAAAAAGAACTAAACCGTTTAAACTATTTGACCCGTCCGGGTTCTTTAGACCGGTATAAATCCGAGGATAACTATTTTGAGGCAAGCATATTTGATTTAATAACCGCGTTTAAAGCGGCTTTAAAAGATATACCTAAAGAGGTATTTTTTGAAGTAATTAAGGATGAATTTACCGTTGAGCAGAAGGTTCATGATATTCTGCATCTGGTGTTGGAACAGCCTAAAGTTAAACTTAACGAACTTTTTGCCAGCGCTAAAAACAAACTTGAGATTGTTGCTACTTTTCTGGCTATTCTAGAACTTATCCGTTTAAAGGAAATAGGAGTATTTCAGGAAGCTTTGTTTGGAGATATCGCGATTGCCAGAAACGCGGGAGTATCTTAAAGATGGTTAAAGAAAACAATAAATTTCCTCAAGCGGGCCGGCTTGATGTTCCTCAGGAGACTGAAGAAGAATTTGTATTTAACCTTTCTCTCAGGCCCAGGGGCCTCTCTGAATTCGTAGGCCAGAGAGATAATATTTCTTCTTTGAAGATAGCTATTGAGGCCGCGAAAAAGAGAAGCGAACCTTTAGAACATCTTTTGCTGTCCGGGCCGCCGGGATTAGGCAAAACTTCTTTGGCTCATTGTGTTTCTAATGAGCTTTCTTCTAAAATCGTGGCAACATCAGGGCCGGCAATAGAGCGCGCCGGGGATTTAATAGGCATACTGACTAATTTGGAGAGGGGGGATATCCTCTTTATAGATGAAATACATAGGCTTAGTAAGATAGTAGAGGAGTTTCTTTACCCGGCGATAGAAAATTTTCAGATAGACTTTGTTATTGACAAAGGCCCTTATGCCAAAAGTATAAAGTTTAATCTCAAACCTTTTACTCTAATTGGGGCGACTACCAGGGAAGGCCTTTTAAGCGCGCCTCTTAGAAGCAGGTTTGGGTTATTTCTTCATTTTGATTTCTACTCAGAGAATGATTTATCCTTAGTTATTGAACGTTCGTCAAAACTTTTAAGTGTAAGTATTGATAAACAGTCAGCTTTAGAGATTTCGCGGAGGGCAAGGGGGACTCCCCGGATAGCTAACCGGCTGTTGAGGAGAGTCAGGGATTATTCCCAGGTTAAAGAAGAAGGTCTGATTAAGCCTGAGACTGTCGGCAAGGCCCTGGACTTTTTAAAGATTGACGGTAAAGGGTTAGATGAGCTTGACCGGAAGTACTTAAAGGTGCTTATTGATATTTATCAAGGGGGGCCTGCCGGAGTTGAACCAATTTCCGCCAGTTTGGGAGAAGAACCGGATACTCTTATTGATGTTGTTGAACCTTACCTTTTAAAAATAGGGTTTATAAAAAGAAGCCCAAGGGGGAGAGTCGCTTTAGAAACAGCCTATAGACATTTAGGCATAGATTATAGTAAAGAAGTTCAGGATAGGTTGTTTTAGAAGATTGACATGTTTAATATAGGCAGGTTTTTTGTTGTTTTGGGAATAGGTTTTTTGGCCGCGGGGTTAATATTTATCTTTTTATCAAAGGTTAGTCCTCATTTTTTAAGCAGGATTCCGGGAGATATCCTTATCCGGAAAAAGAATCTTATCTTTTATTTTCCTCTGACAACCTCAATTATCCTGAGTGTAATCCTATCTTTGATTTTCTTCCTCTTCTTTAAGAAATAGCATGAATAATTTTGACTTGATTTATCAAAGCAAAGAATGTAAAGCCAGGCTGGGCAGAATTGTGAGTTTAAACGGAGAAGTTTTAACTCCTGCTTTTTTCCCGGTAGCTACCCAGGCGGCGGTAAAGACTCTTTCTCCGAAAGATTTAAATTCCTGCGGTGTGCAGGGATTATTAAGCAATATCTACCATTTGTACCTTCGTCCTGGCATAGATGTTATTGAGGGCCTCGGCGGCCTGCGTAAGTTTATGGGGTGGAAAAAACCGGTTATAACTGACAGCGGAGGATACCAGATCTTTAGTTTAGCTAAGTTAATAAAAGTTTATAAGGAAGGGGTAGAATTTAATTCCCATATTGACGGGTCGCGGCATTTCTTAAAACCCGAAGATATAATCAGAATGCAGTTTAGAGTCCGCTCCAGCGTTGTTTTGCCTTTAGATGAATGTTTGAAGTTTCCGGTAACCTTAAAGTACGCTGAAGATTCACTGGCGTTAACTAATCATTGGGCGAAACTGTCTCAACAGGCATTTAAGGAGTGCCTTGAAAAGTTTGCCTATTCGCCTTTACCTTTAGGCATTATACAAGGTTCAATTTATCCTGAGTTGAGGAAGAAGTCTTTAGAATTTCTTATTGGAACAGGATATGATCATTTTGCCATAGGCGGATTAAGTGTTGGCGAATCGAAGGATTTAAGATATAATATCATTGATTTTCTTTCCGGGAATTTTTCTGAGGGTTCTTTGAGATATGTTATGGGGATAGGAGAGCCCGAAGATATTTTAGAATTAGTAGATAGAGGCATGGATCTTTTTGACTGTGTTATCCCGACTCGTTTGGGCCGCACAGGAACAGCCTTTACGGACAAGGGGAAAATTGTAGTGCGTAATTCGGCCTTTCGTAAAGATTCTATGCCTTTAGACGAAGGATGCGGCTGTTACGCCTGCCGGAATTTCTCCCGCGGGTATATCCGCCACCTTATTAATGCCAATGAAGTTTTAGGCGGAAAACTTATTTCTTTTCATAATATATGGTGGTTTATGGAGTTTATGAAGAGGATACGCCGGGAAATTAAAAAGGGGAGTTTTCGTAAATTCAAAAAAGATTTTCTGGCCGGTTATTTTGAGAATAGCGCGGTTTTAGATTCTGATAAAGATGACGGCTGAGAGGTTAAGTTTTTCGCGGTATCTGTAATACTGGAATTTTGGATTTAGCATTATGATGCGGATAGATATAATTACTATATTCCCCGAAATGTTTCGGGAAGTCTTTTCCTCCGGAACGGTAAAGATAGCCAGGGACAAAAAACTTCTCGATATAGCTGTTCATAATTTAAGAGATTATACAGATAATAAGCATAAAAAAGTTGACGCGTCTCCTTATGGGGGCGGCCCGGGTATGGTTTTACAGTGCCAGCCAATATTCAGGGCTGTAGAGAAAGTAAAGAAGTTATATAGTAAATCCGGGAAGAATATAAGGACTGTTCTTTTAAGTCCTCAGGGGAAGGCCTTAACTCAGAAAGAAGGTAGAAGACTGGTTAAGAAGAAACATCTTATTCTTATCTGCGGCCGTTATGAGGGCGTTGACGAGAGAGTCAGGGAACATTTAGTTGATGAAGAAATATCCATAGGAGATTATATACTTTCCGGAGGAGAAATTCCCGCTATGGTATTGGTTGACTGTTTGGCAAGGCTTATTCCGGGCGTGCCCGGCAATCCTGATTCAGTAAAAGACGAAAGTTTTGAAAAAAGGCTTCTTGATTATCCTGATTATACTAAGCCGGGAATTTTTAAAGGATGGAGAGTCCCTTCAGTCCTTCTTTCGGGTAACCATAAGCGGATAAAGGACTGGAGGGAAAAACAGGCTTTACAAAGGACTATGGTTAGAAGGCCGGACCTTTTGTTAAAGGATAAAAGAGGACAGACACCTGTTACAGAAGGCAGAAGGGGAAGAAACACTAAATCCTAAATTCTAAATCCTAAACCCCGTTAGAGAGAATCTATGTTAGACAAAATTCTCTAACGGGGTAAACAAATTCAAAATGAAGGAAACACAAAACCCAAAACAAAGAGTATTATATTTATTACCGTTTTGAGTTTGAGGTTTTATGTTTGGGGTTTATTTAGAGTTTCGGGTTTAGAGTTTTAGAGAACAAAAATATTCTTGATAATACCAAAGTGTGGAAAAGGAGGATGTTATGTCAGGTAAGTTGTTTCAGATTGAGCAGGGGTTCAAAGAATCTTTAAAGAAGGATTTTCCCGAATTCAAGGTGGGCGATACTATAAAGATAACTTATAAGATTCAGGAAAAGGATAAGTCTCGTCTGCATTCAATATCGGGAATTGTTATTAAGATGCAAGGGGCGATGCACCGTAAATCTTTTACTTTAAGGAGAATTTCTTACGGTGAATTTATGGAAGTAACTTTTCCTTTATTATCGCCTCTTTTAGAAAAGATTGAAATCATTCAGCCTGCTAAGAGAACTCCTCGCCGGGCGCGTTTGTATTATTTGCGGACTAAAGTAGGGAAAAGAGCTACCACTGTTTGAATCAATTTTAATCCATTACTGATTATTGAATATATCGGTAGAGTAAACAGGTTTTTTTAGAATATACAGATGCCGTAGAGTTAGTCAGTATCAGGTGTCAGGTCTTGATATCATACATAAGGACAGAGGCCGGAATGCCAAATAATAAATAAACCCTAAATACCTGTCTGCCGCTTGCCTCTCGGCGCTCGCCTCTCGGCGAAGCCGAGGGAAGCCTTGACGCAGGCAGGCTAAATAATATCAAATGACCAAAACAGAAAGATGCAGAGTCCAAAATAAAGTTTAGAACATTTGAGATTGAAATTTAGAATTTATTTAGAATTTAGAAATTAGGATTTAGGATTTGGTTAGAATTTAGAGTTTGCTTTCAGGATTTGTTTAGAATCAGCCTATGGCTGAAGAGTTTAGAGTTTTCTGTATATTCAGGAGCTGATGCCTAAGAAATATAAGTTTATAGCGGGGGTTGATGAGGTAGGCAGAGGAGCATTATGCGGGCCGGTGGTATCTGCCTGTGTTTGTTTTAAACACAGAGTGAAATATCAACTCCGGGATTCTAAGGAAATATCTCCGTCTAAACGGGAAGAACTGTCTGATAAAATCCGCGGGGATGCTTTTTATTCCTTTGGTTTGGTTAGGGAAGATTCAATTGATAAACTCAATATCTTTTGGGCAAGCCAGCTGTCTTTTTTGAAATCAATTGAGAGATTTTTGTCTCTCAGCGGTTTTAACAAGGAAGATGTATTGTTTATTATTGACGGGCCTTATTTTAAATATGGGGGGTATAATGCTAAATGTGTTGTTTCGGCGGATAAGACAATTAGAGTTGTATCTGCCGCTTCAATTTTGGCTAAAGTTTTAAGGGACAGGATACTCAGGTCTTATGATAGACTTTTTCCGGGATGGGGGTTTGCTAAGCATAAAGGGTATTCTACCGAAGGACACAGACAGCGTATAAAGGAAAAAGGTGTCTCTCCAATACACAGGATGTCGTTCAATCTTGGACTATGAGTATTCAACAGGGAAGTTATTTTGAAAACTCGGCTTGCGGGTATTTGGAGGGAAAAGGGTACAGAATCAAAACAAGGAATTTTAGGTCATATAAAGGGGAAATAGATATTATAGCTGAAAATGAAGGATGGCTCTGTTTTATTGAAGTCAAAGGCAGGAGTTTTCCTTTTAAGTACTTTCCTTATGAAGCGGTTGATGAGAGAAAGATAGAGAAAATTAAAAAGACCGCGATGGTTTATCTTAAGAAAACCGGCAGTTTCGATACGCGTATCAGGTATGACGTCCTTTCAATATTGAGATTTGAAGAGGCGTTGGAGTTCTATTTGTTAAAAGGAGCATTTAGGTAAAGTCAAGAGCCGTATGAAAGAATGATGTCAAGGGAATAAAATAATCAAGATATACCCTAATACCCTAATGGGCACAGGCAAGTAACAATAATCAAATAATGACCAGCAGCCAAATTTCAATAACCAAAAAAATAATAAAAATCAAGATAATTGGGTTGTTTGATGATTGATTATTGGAGATTGGGATTTGTTTGCCTGCCTGCCGAAGCTTTAGCGTAGGCAGGTATCTTGTTTCTTGGTTATTGGAATTTATCTATAGTTTAGATTTTGGGCGTTAAAGTTTATATATTTTTGATAATACCGAGTTTTCAAGTAGAGAGTAAGATGAAAGTAGTTATTATAGGCGGAGGGATATCAGGAAGTGCTTGTATTGAGCATATAAGCAGAGATAAGGAAGGTATTAACGTTTCTTTGATTGAAAAAGAACCGTTTCCTTTTCGTAAGTGCCTTTTATCGGACTGGCTGGCCGGAAAGGTTTCGGATACAGATTTTTTTGTATCTTTTGAAGAATTAAGAAAAATCTTTCCCGGGATAGAAATCATTAATGACAAAGCAGTAAGAGTAAATTTCGAAAAGAAAAAAGTCTTTTTGAAAAAAGGGACTCCTTTGTCTTTCGATAAGTTAGTTTTAGCCTGCGGCCTAAAGCCTAAAAAACTCGGCATAGCCGGTGAATATAAAGAGGGCGTCTATTATTTAGGGAGGGTAAAGCCTTCAGGGTTAAAAGAAAGCATCAGGATGTTTAATCACATTGTCGTTTATGGTGAAACTTTGATGTCAGTTGATCTATCTTTGAAAATCAGGAGTATTTGCAATAAGGAAATTAAGGCCATAATTCCTGAATTTAACTCTTTCCCTTCGGAATACAAAGATAAAATAGCCTCTATCTTCAGAGGAAAGGGTATAGATTTTCTTCCCGGTGAAAATATTAGCGAAGCCTTAGGAGAATCCAGAGTGAGAGCCGTAAAGATGTCTTCGGGTAAATTCTTAGCTTGCGATTTACTGTTTTTAGATACGGTGCTTTCGCCGGATACAGACATTGTGAAAGATACCCCTGCTTTAATTCGTAACAGCGCGATTAAGGTTGATGAGACTCTGAGGTTAGGTTATGATTTTTGTTTTTCCTGCGGAGATATGATAAATTCAGATGTATATTTTCAAAAAGGATTTGCCGGTAATAGGGATCTTGCTTTCCGGCAGGGCGCGGCCGCGGGTTCTAATCTTTTTGAAGGCAGAGAAATATTTAATTTTTCTCGTGAAGGATACAGCCCGGAGGATTTAGTAAATAGAATTCTGCGTTAAATGGTTAAATTGTCAAACTGTTAAACTGTTATATTGTTAAATGGTTGAATTGTTGTCAGGGAATTGGACATGAGAATTTGGTGTTTTTTATTGACAGGATCCGAATAATATGATAAGTTAAAACAAAATAGGTTATGTTGAAAAGGATCATCCTCGCCTTATCTTTTATAAGTATTATCTTCCCGGTATATCCCTCAGGAGTTCTTAGAGAACAGGCTCAGAGTTACTGTGGACAGGGCTATAAGCTTCAAAGTATGGGGAATTACCAGGACGCGTTATCCTTTTATCTTAAAGCCATTGGGGCTGACCCTTCTTATAAGGAAGCTTATAATGATGCAGGGGTTATTTATGAAAAGATGGGTTTTTTGGATAAAGCCGAGAAGATGTATTTGGAAGCTATTAGAGTTGATTCCAAATATTTAGCGCCCTATGCTAATTTGGGGTTCCTCTATGAAAAAAAGAATAATGTGTCTAAGGCTTCTTATTATTGGGGAAAACGCTATTTCTTAGGTGATAGGAGAGAGTATTGGACTCAAAAAGCGAGGGAACATTTGATTAAGTTAGGGGCTTATCCCCGGGCTATGAGGGATGAATTAGAGGACAAGGCTCTTACTTTGTCCAAAAATTTGGTGTATAAACGGGAACGGCAGAGGCTGAAAGAAGCATGGTTACATTTTGATTTGGGGTCTAAGGCATTAGGAAAAGGCCGGTATCAGCAGGCTGAAGGAGAGTTTAAAACAGTGATAGGTTTAAATCCTTCAGATAAAAAGCTGTTAAATGATGCCCAAAAGTATTATACAGCTGCTGAGGCCGCGGCGTTACGCAAAAGTATAAAAGGATACATGGAAAATGGATTGAATTATCTTGAAGAAAAGGATTATTTGTCTTTACTTCAGGAACTCAGAAAGGCTATGAGCTTAGTCCCGAAAATTCCGAAAGAATAGCCCGTTTTTATCTATCGAAAATATCCGCCATTATTTAGTTTTCCCTGTTAAAAATAAACAGAAACATACAGATTTAGAGGCTGGTATTCTTGAAACAGAGAGAATCAAGGTTTGATTTCCGCCGGTTTTATACCTACTGACATTTGTGGACAAAGATATTTTTGATTCCGGTAATACCCTTTATTTAGTTGACGGGACAGCTTTTGTCTACCGGTCCTTTTATGCTATAAAAGGCTTAAGTTCTTCAAAAGGATTGCCTACAGGGGCAGTTTTCGGTTTTATAAACACCCTGCGTAAAATAATCAAAGAATTCTCTCCGGTATATATGGCTGTATGCTTTGATGTTTCGCACCGTACTTTCCGGAGTGATAAATTCAAGGATTATAAAGTCAACCGTCCTGCCGCGCCGGACGGGTTCAAAGAACAGATGTCTTTAGTAAGGGAAGTCCTGTCAGCGTTATCTGTGCCTGTGTGTGAAAAAGAGGGGTATGAAGCGGATGATATCATAGCTACTCTTTCAAAGAAAGCTTGTATGCGGAATATGGTTAGTGTAGCGGTTAGTTCTGATAAAGATATTCTACAGCTGGTAAAGGATAGAGAAGTTATTGTTTATGATCCTCACAAGAACATCTTTTTTGATGAGAAGAAAGTAAAAGAAATCCTTGGCGTTAATCCCGAAGATATTCCCGACTTGTTCGCTTTATCCGGAGATTCTGTTGACAATATACCGGGGGTGAAAGGTATCGGCCCTAAGACTGCTAAGTCTTTAATAGAGCGTTTTGGAGGGATAGATGAATTGTTCAATAATACGGATATGATAAGCAGCAGCCGTTTAAAAAACATGCTTTCTTCTTCTAAAGAAACAGCCTTTCTAAGCAGAGAGTTAGCCATGTTGGATAAAAACGTCCCTTTTGATATGGCATTAGAAGAACTGAAAATAGGTGAAATAGATACTGAAAGAGTCTGCGGTTTGTTTAAAGAACTGGGCTTTAAATCTCTTCTGAAAGAATTCTCTGCTAAGGACGAAGCTTTGCGCAGCAGGCAGGCGGAGGCCGGCTATACTGAAGGGTTATTAGAGGACATACTCAAATCAAAAAGAACAGTTTTTCATATTTCAGAAAAAGGAAGCTTTCTTTCTTTCCGTAAAAAAGTCTATAGTTTTGAAACGGAAAAGATCAAGGATATTTTGATTAATCCTGATATAGAGAAGGTATCCTTTGATTTAAAGAAACAGAAAGCAGAGGCTTATTTGAAAGGAGTACGTATAATCCCTCCTTATTTTGATGTTATGATAGCGGCATTTCTTTTGGGCTGGGATTCCCGCGCGGGTTCTTTTGAGGATGTTCTTTTAGAATATACGGGGATATCTTTATCTAACGCAGGCGCTGCGGATGAAGCATATTATTTGGAAGAATTGTCGGACATGCTGAGAAATAAATTGCGGGAGGAGAATCTTGGCCGGATCTTTTACCGGATTGAAATGCCTTTAATCGATGTGCTTTCCTGGATGGAGGAGTCTCCCGTAAGTTTAGATACTTCCCGTTTAAAAGAGGTGCTGTCTTCTTTGAGGGAAAAGAAAGGCATTTTAGAAAAATCAATATTGCGGTATTCAGATAAGGGAGTTAACCTTGATTCTCCTAAACAATTATCCGTATTATTGTTTTCTGAACTGAAACTTAGCCCGGTTAAGAAGACCAAGACTGGATTCTCTACCAATGAAGAATCTTTAACGAAACTTTTAGGCGCGCATCCGGTCGTAGGAAAGATATTAGATTACCGTAAACTTTCAAAGCTGATTTCTACTTATGCCGGTCCTTTCTTAGAAAGCGCTGAAAAGAATAAGGGGAGAATATTCCCTAAATTCAGCCAGGTTTCAAGTGTTACCGGAAGGCTGGTATCTTTTTCTCCCAATCTTCAGAATATCCCTGTCCGCGGCAAAGAGGGAAAAGAGTTCAGGTCAGTTTTCATCCCTTCTTTTAAAGACGGGTTTATCTTGAGCTCTGATTATTCCCAGATAGAACTCAGGATACTGGCTCACATATCCGGCGACAGAAATTTGACAACAGCTTTTAATTCCGGTAAGGATGTCCATCTCAGCACAGCGTCTTTATTATTTGCTAAGGAAGAAAATGAAGTTACTCCTTCGGAAAGGTCATTTGCCAAACGCATAAATTTTGGGATTGTTTACGGTATGAGCCCTTACGGTTTGTCAAAGGAATTGAAGATAAGCGTTCCTGAAGCAGAAAGTTTTATTGAAAGTTATTTCTTGAGGTACCCGAAAGTCAAGGAGTATATTGACAGGACTCTGGAGTTTGTAAGAAAGTACAAATTTGTGGAGACAATTTTCGGGAGGAGGAGATATTTAAGAAATATCAACAGCCCGAATAAATCTTTAAGGGAATATGCTTTCAGGCAGGCAGTAAACGCCCCTATTCAGGGGACGGCGGCTGATATCATAAAAATAGCGATGGTATCGATCTACAATAGATTTAAGGATTTGAGAATGGTTTCCCGGCTTATCATCCAGATACATGATGAGCTTGTTTTTGATGTTAAAAGAGATGAACTTGAGCAGGCAGAAAGAATAGTTAAAGAGGAAATGGAACGGACAGTAGAATTATCTGTCCCTTTGAAAGTTAATATCCAGTCAGGGAAAAACTGGCTGGAAGCCACTAAATAGCGAATGGCAAATAGCGAAAATAAATAAATCCTAAGCACAAAATTCTAAATACTAAACAATCTTAAATGTTCAAAATACAAAATTCAAAACAATGTTTAGAACATTTGGTATTAGAATTTAGAGTTTAGTTTAGGATTTAAAACATTTGATATTTGAAATTGTTTAGAGTTTAGAGTTTAGAATTTAGAATTTAGAGTTTTTATCGGGCGCGCGATGTATATATTTGTCAGCTAATGGCTGATAGCTCATGGCTCATAGCTGATAGCTGATAGTTGATAGTTGATAGTTGATAGTAAAGAATGAGAGCCAAGAGTTAAGAGCCCGTCCGTAATAACAAAAATATTCTTGACAGAACGGATGATTATAGAAAGTGAGGATTAGGTATGAAAGTAGCGTTTTTTTCTTCAGAAGTTTTTCCTTTTGCTAAGACCGGAGGATTGGCTGATGTGTCCGGAGCATTGCCCAAAGCTTTATCTGAGCTTGGCTTGGAAGTCAAAGTTTTTATGCCTTTATACAAAAACATTAAGCCGGAGGTCCTTTCAGAGAGTTTCGGCGAAACAAAAGTTTCCAACAGTATGGAGATAATTTTTATAAAGAATGATGAGTTTTATCTAAGGGATTATTTGTATAATACGCCTGAAGGAGATTATCCTGATAATTTAGAAAGATTCAGTTTTTTCTGCAGGAAGTCTCTGGAAATCTTAAAAGAAATCAACTTTTCTCCTGATATCCTTCACTGTAATGATTGGCAGTCGTCTTTAGTCCCTGTTTATTTGAAATCGCTGTATAAAAATGATCCGTTTTTTAAAAAGGCAAGATCTGTTTTAACTGTTCATAATTTAGCTTTTCAGGGATATTTCCCTTTAGATAAATTCGGTATTATTGGTATAGATGAAGGTAACAAAGCTGATTTAGAAATTTACGGCCGGATTAACCTTCTTAAGGGAGGGCTTATTTCTTCCGACAGGATTAATACAGTCAGTCCTTCCTACGCGGAGGAGATTCAGACAGAAGAGTTTGGCTGCGGCTTAGATGCTGTGCTTAGAGAAAACAAAGAGAAGCTCTCGGGTATCTTGAACGCTGTTGATTACGAGGTCTGGTCGCCGGAAACAGATGCTTCTATTTATCATAAATACAACTTTGGCAGCCTAAAAGAAAAAATAGAGAATAAACTTTCCTTACAGAAGGAATTCGGCTTAAGCAAAGGCAGAGACAAGTTTCTGATAGGCATGGTTACCCGTTTGGCTGAACAAAAGGGAGTTGATATATTAGCTGAGAGTTTACCGGAGATATTAAAGAAATATCAGGTTGTTATTTTAGGGACGGGAGAACCTAAGTATCACCGGATACTTTCTTCTTTAGTTGAGTCTTATCCTGAGAACTTTTCTCTGCATCTTAAGTTTGACGAAACTTTAGCTCACAAGATATATGCTTCTTCAGATGTGTTTCTTATGCCTTCACGTTTTGAACCCTGCGGTTTATCTCAGCTGATAAGTTTTAAGTATGCGGTTCTTCCTCTGGTAAAAGCTACTGGCGGGCTTAAAGATACAGTAACCGACTGCATTTCTGACCCTCAGTCCGGAACGGGTTTTGTCTTTACCGAGTATTCAGCTAAAGCCCTGATTGAAAAGGCTGATCAGGCCTATAATTTGTTTCAGGATAAGAGTAACTGGCGCCTGCTCCAGCAGAGAGTTTCGGCTCTTAATTTTTCATGGGAAGAAACTGCTAAGAAATATTTAAGCCTGTACGGCCAGGTGGCAGGGACAGGTTTGTCCCCTGTCCTTTAAAAAATAATTAAGAGTATGCGCGGGTAAATTTTAATCAATGAGACTTAGACTTTTTCGAAGAAAAAGTCTATAGCCGAATTG
>CAZSRG010000003.1:2901-43603 GCA_964609315.1 uncultured Planctomycetia bacterium | reverse complement strand
AAAATAGAAAATAGAAAATAGAGAATAGACAATAGATAACACAGATCAGAGGATAAACTTGCTTGTAAATTTTATTTTATGTGTTAATATTAAATTCCGGACAGCGGTATAGCCGGTAATTGGTCTTGATATAGGGATAAAAAAATGGCTAAGAAAATCTTGTTAGTGGACGATGATTTTAATATGCTTAAGCTGATATCCTCAAGATTAAAGGCCGGAGGCTATGAAGTTATAACTGCTTCCGACAGCATACAGGCTGTGACTAAAGCCCATCAGGAAAAACCCGACCTCATTATTTTAGATATGCGTATGCCGGCAGGGGGAGGTAAAACTGTGTATGATAACCTTAAGGTTTCTACTAAAACATCGCTGATTCCGGTAATTTTTATTACCGCTTATCCTTCGGATGAAATGAGGCAGAAAGTTATGAATATGGGAGCGGAAGATTTCATTACCAAACCTTTTAAACCGGAAGAACTTTTAAGCAAGGTTAAGAAAGTTTTAGGAGAATAACTCTGTCTTTATCAGAGGTAAGGTTTATGGAAAGGAAGAAGAAAAAAATATTAGTGGTTGATGATGAGCCGCATATAGTTTTGTTGGTTTCTAACCGGCTTAAGGCAAATAATTATGATGTTGTAACCGCTTCTGATGGAGAAGAAGCGATTGCTGTTGTAGACAGGGAAAACCCTGATTTGGTTGTCCTTGATTTGATGCTTCCTAAAAAAAACGGCTATCAGGTATGTGAGGATTTAAAGTCAAATATAAGATATAGCGGCCTAACGGTTGTAATGCTTACTGCTAAAGGTGAAATAGACGATATGAGAGGCGGGTTTTATAGAGGAGCTGATGCTTATGTCAATAAACCTTTTAAGCCGGAAGTATTGCTTGGTATTATTCAAGGCCTTTTAGGCGGTAGTCAGCAGTGAAGGGAAAAGGGTTAGTTCAGGTTTATACAGGGACAGGGAAAGGAAAAACAACCGCGGCTGTAGGGTTATCCTGCCGGTCCCAAGGCCATAATTTAAAAACCTGCTGGGTGCAGTTTCATAAAGAGCCTTCCCGTTGGAAATCCGGCGAGCAGAAGGTGCTGAAATCCATAGGAGTTGAAGTCTTCAATTTTGCCTCAAAACACCCCTATTTCTATAAAAATATATCTGTTTCCGATGTCCGCAAAGAATGCCTTAAAGGAATAAAGTTCATAAGAAATATTTACCGTAATAAGGATTGCCGCCTTTTGGTCTGCGATGAAATTTTGGTATCTTTATCCGGAGGGTTTCTCTATGAAGATGAGATATTGAGCCTTATTGAAGATAAACCCGCAAGTTTGGAATTAGTCTTAACCGGAAGAGGCGCTACCCGTAAGATAATCCAACAAGCAGATTTGGTGAGCGTTATTAATAAGAAGAAACATCCCTATGATTCAGGCGTTCCCGCCCGCAGGGGGATAGAGTATTAAGGCCCTTTTCTGTTCAAGTTGGACGAAAGGACATGATTACAGCGATTGAAGAATGATAACAGCGATTAATTTTGACTTGATATCGGAACAATCATTGTAATCGGGAGTTAATCCCCGTAATCAGGGACTGGTGCGTTTTGCGCCAGTGCCATATTAATCCCGCAATTTTCATCAAACAATGGAATTGAACAAGACAGCTGTTTTTACTAACGGTTCTGTAGGGACCCTTCTTTTAAAGAAAACTTTGCCTATGGTTTTCGGTATGGCGGCTATGGTTTTGTTTAATTTAGTTGACACTTTCTTTGTAGGCAGGCTGGGAGTAAAACAGCTTGCCGCTTTGGGGTTTACTTTTCCGGTGATATTGTTTGTCGGCAGTGTAGCTATAGGGTTAGGGATTGGGACTTCAACTGTAGTTTCCAAAGCAATAGGCAGAAAAGACAGCCATAAGACGCGGGAGTTAACCACGTACAGCCTTTTTCTTTCATTATTAGTTGTGTCTATTTTGGTATTTATTGGACAGATTACGATTAATCCCTTATTCAGGGTACTGGGCGCTGAGCCTGAGCTTATTCCTTTAATCAGGCAGTATATGAGCATCTGGTACTACGGTGTTATATTTGTTATTGTCCCTATGGTCGGCAACAATGCTATCAGGGCTAAGGGGGATACTTTTACTCCCAGCGTGATTATGATGTCGGCAGTTTTGATTAATGGTGTTCTTGATTACTTTCTCATTTTCGGGATAGGGATTTTTCCCCGGTTAGGATTAAAGGGAGCGGCTATCGCGACTGTATGCGCGAGGGCGGTTACTTTTCTTATGGCTTTAGGCGTCCTTTATTACCGTGATAAAATGCTGGGGATTGAGGGGTTTACTTTTAGGGGGATGGTTGATTCCTGGATGAAAATACTTTATGTGGGAATACCTGCCGCGTCAGCCCGGATGTTAGTCCCGGCAGGAATAGGCGTTGTAATTAGAATAATTTCTCTCTACGGTAAAGAGGCAGTCGCCGCGTTCGGTATTGCCGGAAAGATCGAGTTTTTTGCTTTGAGTTCGGTTGTTGCTTTGTCAATAGTCTGCGGCCCTTTTGTAGGGCAAAACTGGGCCGCCAAGCTTTATGAGAGGGTTAGGTTAGGCTTGAGGTATTCGGATAGATTTTCTTTCTTTTTAGGGGCGGGAGTATTTATTTTCTTTGCCTTGTTCGGCAGGATTATTTCTTCGCTGTTTTCAAGCAATCCGGAAGTAATCAGGAATACTTATCTTTATCTGATGATTGTTCCTCTAAGCTATGGGTTAAGGGGGGTGTCTTTTATTTCCAATAATTTTCTTAATGTTTTAAACCATCCTTTTCAGGCGGCTTTTCTTATCTTTATCCAGCTGTTTGTTTTTTATATCCCTTTATCTTACATAGGGTCTTGTCTTTGGGGGATACCGGGCATTTTTATGGGGATATTTCTTTCTTACTGTTTAGGAGGGGTTTTATTTTATGCTTTTCTGAATAGGGTCATCTCTATCTTGCTGCCGGACTCTATTTAAGAGAGATGTTGATGAGAGGAAATACTTTATTGACAAGTATTTCCTCTCTGTTAGAATTTTATATAAAATAGAAAGGAAACAGTAATAATATGCCGGGATTCTTGGATGAGTTTAGAAGAAGAGTTATCGCTTCTGTTTGGAAGGACACAGAACCGGGAATAAAACCGGAGGAGGTTGACGATAAAATTGCTTTAGGCGTCCTTATGCAGGCTGTAGCTGCTGCTGACAGCAAATTCCTTTCTCAGGAGGAATCTCAGATTGAATCTGTTCTTACGGATTATGCCGGCGTAAGCCGGGAGTCTTTACCTGAGGTTATGGCCAGTATCCGCCAGGCTTCAAAAGAAAGAGTTGATTTATACCGGTTTACTTCAGAAGTGACTGAAGGGCTTGATTATTCAAAAAAGATAGAAATTTTAGAAAGCCTTTTTCGTGTTGCCTGTGTTGATAAAGATTTAGATGAGAATGAATTAGAACTTATAAGGAAGATATCAGGGCTGTTTAATATTTCTCACGGCGATTTCATCTCGGCTAAGATAAAAGTTAAGAAAGAGTTCGGGATGGATATTTCGGGAATATAGTTTTGAAGATTGGTTATTGGGATTTGTCTGCCTGCCCGTCGAAGCTTTAGCGCAGGCGGGTATCTTGTAACCTGGTTATTTAACTTGTATTTTGGTGATTAGTGGGTTAAACTTAAAAAATTTTGACGATACAGGTTTATCCTAAATGGGGAGATTTATGCTGGATGTATTAAAGAACTTTTCTTTTGCCGGGAACAGCCTTTTTAGTTACATCATTTTTCTGTCTTTGTTTTTAGGCGGGTCAGCAGTCATCAAAATCTTTCTTACTGTTTTTATAAAGCGGTTTAAGAAATGGGCGCAAAAAACAGCAACAACTATTGATGATTTCGTGCTTTATGTTTTGGAAAGAATCATAGTCCCTGCCTTATACTTCGTTGTTTTCTATGCCGGGACAGCCTATCTTCATCTCAGCCCCTATTTAAGAAAAACTGTAAATATTTTAGGTGTTGGCATCTTGACTGTAGTTATAGTCAGGGTAATTTTAGCCCTGATTAATTACGGCTTAAAGATTTACTTAAACAAAATCGGAAAAAATGATTCCTTAGAAAGGAGCTTGAAAGGAATACTCAGCGTATCTCAGATTATTATCTGGGGTATGGCAATTGTCTTTTTTCTGGATAACTTAGGGTTTAAGATATCATCAGTTATCGCCGGGCTGGGGATCGGAGGCGTAGCTGTCGCTTTAGCTGCTCAGGCTGTATTAGGGGATGTATTCAGTTATTTTGCCATACTTTTTGATCGGCCGTTTGAAGTAGGGGATTTCATTATTATCGGCGATTACTTGGGCTCTGTTGAATACATTGGAATAAAAACTACCCGTATAAGAAGTTTAAGCGGTGAACAGCTTATCTTTGCCAATACTGACCTTACCAATTCCCGGGTCAGGAATTATAAGCGGATGGGAAAGAGAAGAGTCCTGTTTAAATTAGGTGTTGTTTACCAGACACCTTCTTCCCATCTTAAAGAGATACCCAAGATAATTAAAGATATTATAGGCAATGTCAAAGATACGGTATTTGACAGGGCTCATTTCTTTTCTTATGGAGATTTCAGCCTTAATTTTGAGATCGTTTATTATGTCATAGGAGCTGATTATAACAAATATATGGATATACAACAGGAGATAAACTTTGCCGTTAAAGAAGAGTTTGAAAAACGGAACATAGAATTTGCCTATCCAACCCAGACTTTGTATTTGGATAAAGGTAATGCTTGATTCCCGCATTGATTTCCGCGTTGCTTGACCTTGACAATGTATAGCTGAAATGCTATACTCATTTCTTTTAACTCAAATAATGCAGTTAGCATTATTTGCCCGTAGGGCCGACCCCATATTTTCCACTGGAAAAGTATGGCTTGTGCCCGCAAGGGTAAAAGGTCGGGGTTACCTAAGGGGAAAATGCTGTGCACTTTTTAGTACAGTTTTTGCTTAATGCAACTATTTAGGCTGCCAAGTATTATAAACATTTCGCACTTTCAAGTGCGAAGCCTGCCCTTAGGGTACAGCATTTTCCCGGTTAACTTGGTCATTAAGCGTGTTTAAGGGGTTGATTTTTTAAGGGGAAGCTTTACCCCTTTGGCTGTTTTTTTAGCATTTTAGAACGAGGATTTTTTCTTAAGTTTATAGTTATATATGGATACTCCTTTTAATTTTAATTGGGTAGATATAATAGCTTTCATTATTTCTCTGAGAGTCTGTTTTATAGCTGTTAAAAACGGGTTTGTTGCGGAATCTTTTAAGATTTTAGGTATTCTTGCCGGATTGTTTTTCTCGTTCTGTTTCTATAAGAATTTAGGCGGTTTCTTTTCTTCTCACCTGTCTTTTCTAAACAGCAAATTTTCAGAGATAATAAGTTTTCTGTCTATGTTTATCTTTTTATATATTCTTGCCCGTTATTTGAGAGTCCTTGTTACTCTGCTTTTCAAAATTGAACCCCATGATATTATTGACCGCTGGGTATCTCTCGCCCTTGGAATTGCGCGCAGTATACTTTTAATAAGTACCATATTCTTTTTAGCTTCTTTGGCTGACATAGATTACGTTAACAGGAGTCTTACGGGTTCTTTAAGTTTTCCTTTATTGAGAAAAGCTGCTCCCGCGGTTTATAACTGGGGACGGGGATTGGTGACCGGGGACCGGAGACGGGTTCACATTTTATAAAATGTGAACCCGTCCCCAGTCCCCTGAACCCGTCCCCAAAAACGTCCCCCAAAAAAGGAGAAAAAGATGAAGTTTAAGGAGTTTTATGAATTAGTCGTTAAGAACGGAATTGAGAACGACCCCCGCGGAAGTAAAGAAATCAGCCGTCAGTTGGAGGAAGTAAAGAAATCTTATCAGAAACTGTCAGAAAAAGAGAAGAAGTATTTCGATAAGGATAGTCTATTTAATCCTTTTTATGATACCCGTATTCTTTCCGGAAGTCTCCAGAAAGAAATAAAGAAGATACTTGCGGGTATTGATATTGATACTTCGGAACTTCTTTTAGCTGATACTCTCAATAAGCGGGGGGAGAAAATAGATTTGGTTTTGTCTCACCATCCTATGGGCAAAGCCCTTGTCCAGTTTTATGGGGTTATGGATCTTCAGGTAGATGTTTTTGCTCAGCAGGGGGTCTCTCTTAGCGCTTCTGAAAATCTGCTTTTACAGCGTAAAGGCGAAGTCGAAAGAAAGATATCCGCCGCTAATTTTTCCAAAACCAGGGACGCGGCTTTGCTTCTAAACTTAAGCACTATGTGTATGCATACTCCGGCTGACAATTTAGCTTATAATTTCCTGAAACAGCTTTTTTTAAAACATAGGCCAAAGGTATTAGGAGATATTATTGATGCTTTACTGGAAATACCGGAATACCAGTATTCTGCTTCCGAGAACTGTCCGCCAAAGATCATAAACGGGAGGAAATCTTCCCGGGTAAAGAAATTGCATTATGAATTCACCGGAGGGACAGAAGGGCCTAAAGAAATTTATCAAAAGCTTTCCAATTCAGGTGTTGATACAATTATTGCTATGCATTTGTCAGAACAGCATTTTCAGGCGGCAAAAGAAGCCAATCTCAATATTGTTATGGCCGGGCATATTGCTTCTGATAATTTGGGGGTAAACTGCTTGTTGGATAAGATTCAGGCAAAGCACAAGTTTGAAGTCTTGTCTTGTTCCGGCTTTAAGCGCTTTTCTCACGCTAAGTAAGTCCCGCGGGTAAACCCCGTTAGCCCCGTTAGAAAGGACTTTTCTAACGGGGCGGCGACTGTGGCTTTCTCTAACGGGGTAAAGAGATTGAGTTGTTTTTAACCGGATGCCTTTGTCTATAAGCTTGATAAAGATATTCAAAATATGGCTATCCCTCAGGAAATAATTGATCAGGTTCAGGAAAGGACTGATATAGTAGAAGTCATATCTTCTTATATTCCTCTGAAAAAAAGCGGCAGAAACTTTCGGGCGTTGTGCCCTTTTCATTCGGAAAAGACGCCGTCTTTTTTTGTCAACTCCAGCCGCCAGATTTTTCATTGCTTTGGCTGCGGTGCTGGAGGAGGTGTTTTCCAGTTTCTTATGCAGTATGAAAAAGTGTCTTTCCCGGAGGCTGTGGAAATGCTGGCTAAACGGGCAGGGATAGTTGTTCCTAAACGTATATCCCCTATGGATTCTCAGAAAGCGGAGGGGTATAAGGTAAATCAGGATATTTGTTCGTATTACCATGGCAATCTTTTTACCGCGGAGGCCCGGCCGGCTTTAGACCATTTAAGAAGGAGGGGGATAAAGGATGAGACCATAAAAACATTTAAAATCGGATTTGCTTTACCCGGATTTAGGACAACATTGGAATATGTAAGGGCAAAGGGGGTTAGCCTTTCTCTTATAGAGAAATTAGGGATAGTTTCTTCTTTTAGAAACGGTAATTTTATTGATTTGTTCCGGCAAAGGATAGTTTTTCCTATCTGCGATGTTAAATCCCGGGTTGTAGGATTTGGGGCGAGGAGAATAACCGAAGATAAAAACCAGCCTAAATATATCAATACACCTGAAAGCCTTCTTTACCATAAAGGGAGGATTCTTTTCGGCATGCATTTGTCTAAAGAGGAAATAGTAAAAAGAGATTATTGTATTATCGTAGAAGGGTATTTGGATATGATTCTTCCTTTTCAGGAAGGAGTTAAAAATATTGTAGCTTCTTTGGGGACGGCCTTGACTCCTGAACAAATAAAGATAGTGAAAAGGTATACTAATAATGTTGTCCTCGTTTTTGATCCCGATAATGCCGGTAAGATCTCCAGCCTCAGGGCTATAGATTTAATGATTGAGGAAGGGCTGAATATTAAAGCGGTTACCCTTCCTTCAGGGACAGATCCCGACAGTTTTGTCAGGGATAAAGGGAGGGATGCTTTCTTGAGTTTTATCGAGAAAGCGGAAGATTTCTTTTCCTATAAACTCAGGCTTTTAAGGGAGAATGCCGATTTGTCCAGCCCTGCAGAAAAAGCAAAAGCGGCAGGCGAGATGCTTCTTACAGTAAACAAGTTCGGAAGCGAGGTAATAAAGTTTGAGTATTTAAGAAAATTATCCGCCGCTCTCCATGTTGACGAACAGGTTTTGGCCGCGGATCTGAATAAGCTTAACAGAAAGAATTTTAGGAGAAGTGCATGGGATACAGTATCTTTTAAGCCTAAGAAAACAAGTTTTGCTGAGGAATATGTGGTAAAAAGCCTGCTGAATGAGCCGGAGATAATCAGGATTGTTAAAAAAGCGGTATCTCCTGATGATTTTACCGTGCAGTATTTAAAAGTAATAGTTGAAGAAATATACCGTTTTTTTGAGAATCAAGGGGGTTTTGACTTAAACATGTTTTTATCGCGTCTTCCTGAGGAGGCTGCTAATAAGGTTTCCGAACTTACTTTTGAGGATTTCTCTCCTGATGAAAATTCTTTGAAAGAGAGTATCAATATAGTGAGAAACAGTTTTCGGAAGGAAAAGAAACGTGTTCTAAAAGAAGAGATACAAAGAGCGGAATCTTTGAATGATACTGCCCGTTTATCAGGGTTGATGTCTGAGTTTGAAAAGATTGTTAAAGGAGAAAAACAAGGGGTAGATAACGGAAGGACTAAATCAAATTAGCTCATAGCCGATGGCTCCCGCCTACGCTAAAGCTTTGGCGGGCAGGCATGGCTGATAGTAAATAAGAGATTAAAAAAAATATGTAGGGACAGGTCGTGACTTGTCCGATACAAAAGATAAAATGACAAAAATATTAATCCGAAAATCACGGGGTCGTTTAAAAGCATACGATTATTCAAACAATGGTTGGTATCTCGTAACAATTTGTTCATATAATAGGTTAAATATATTTGGTGCATATAAAAATATTGCAGGGGCTGGCCTTGAAACAGAATGTCAAATGTGGAGACCTGACCCCGTTAAAGAAAAAAAGGATAAATAAAATGAGGAAACAGGTAAAGCAGTATATTGACCAGCTCAAAGTATTAGGTAAGAAAAAGGGCTACTTAACTTATGACGAGATTAACCACTTTCTTTCCGAAGACATTTCTTCTCCTGATGAGTTAGATGTTATTATAGAAAAACTGGATTCTTATAATATAAGAGTCTTAGATATTGAAGAAGCTTCTGTTTGGGAAAAAAACGTTGAAAATAAACCGTCCGGCACGCAGTCATCAACTCCGTTGGATGACCCGGTAAAAATGTATTTGAAACAAATGGGCCAGATCCCTCTTTTATCAAGGGAGGAGGAGCTTACCATTGCCAGGGAGATAGAAGATAGGGAAACTGCTTTAAGGGAGATAGTCTTTACTACTCAGCTTGCCAGGAAAGAGATCCTTACCTTAGCTAACAGCATTATTAATGATGAAGTCAATATGGATGATGTGATAAAAGGAGAGATAAAGTCTAAAGGGGCTGAGCTTAGGAAGATTAAACGTTTAACTCATCGATTGAGGCATACTCGTAAGAAGATTTTTGATCCTTCCCTTTTGATGAGCTACAATTTTACGATTCCAATAGTTGAACAGATTATTCAGAGAATACGCCTTCATTTAAAAAGGCTTTCCTTGGTTGAAAAGAAAATAAAAAAGATTAAGGAAAAAAATAAACGTAAACGTAAGAATAAAAGCCTAAAAGGGATAGGCCGGCTGTACATAGAGAGGAAAGAAGAAATAGCTGTTTTTGGAAAGCCGTATGCTGAAATGCTGTCTTTGTATAAGGATATTCTTCACCGGCAGCATGCCTATAACCGGGCTAAGAAGGAATTAGTTGAGGCTAATCTTCGTTTAGTGGTAAGTATTGCTAAAAGGTATGTCAACAGAGGGTTAACTTTTCTTGACCTTATTCAGGAAGGGAATATCGGCCTCATTAAGGCGGTAGATAAGTTTGAGTATAAGAGAGGGTATAAGTTCTCTACTTATGCCACCTGGTGGATTAGACAGGCTATTACCAGGGCTATTGCCGACCAGGCCAGGACCATACGGATACCGGTGCATATGACTGAAACCATAAATAAGATAATAAGGATATCCAGGCTGTTTATTCAGGAAAAGGGGAGAGAGCCTAATACTGATGAGCTTTCAAAATCTATGAAAGTCCCTGCTCATAAAATAAAAGAAATTCTTAATATTGCCCAGCAGCCTATATCTCTGCATACTCCTATTGGCGATGAAGGAGATACTCATTTAGGCGATTTTATTGAGGATAAAAAAGCGGTTTCTCCGGCCAATGCTACAGTCTATTCTATGCTGAAAGAAGAGATAAACAGCGCGTTAGATACTTTGACTGACCGAGAGAGAAAGATCCTGATACTTCGTTTCGGGCTTGATGACGGGAGTTCCAAAACCCTGGAAGAGGTCGGCAGCCTTTTTAAAGTTACCCGGGAGAGGATCCGCCAAATCGAGGCTAAAGCTTTAAGAAAACTCCGGCATCCTATCCGTTCCCGCAGGCTCCAGTCTTTTTTGCAAATAACTCAGGTTCATAAAAGGAGGTAGTTATGCATCCGGTATTGTTTAAGATAGGCCCTGTTACCATTGCTACTTACGGGCTGTTCGTGTCTTTGGGAGTTATTGCCGGGTACTTGTTTTCTTTAAAAGGATCTTCCCGCTGCGGCATTTCGGCAAACAAGATATCGGATTTGTTGTTTGTATCTTTGGCTTCGGGTTTTATCACCGCGAGGGTATTTTATATTTTAATAAACTGGGATTATTTTATCCAGGCGCCGATGGCTCTTATTTTTTCCAGAAGCGGGTTTGTGTTTTACGGCGGGCTTATAGGAGGAGGGCTTGCCGGATGGATTTTTGTCCAAAGGAATAAATTGCCGGCGCTAACTGTCTTGGATTTGATAGCTCCTGCTGTTGCCTTAGGCCATTCTTTGGGAAGGCTGGGCTGTTTTTCTTACGGCTGTTGTTACGGTAAGCCCACATCTTCATTTATAGGCATGGTCTTTCCTGCCGGTTCTCCTGCCGGAATCGGAGAACCGGTTATTCCTACCCAGTTGATTTCGTCTTTCTTTTTGTTAGTTATCTTTTTCCTTCTTCTTTTCGTGAGAGACAGGAAAAAGTTTGAAGGCCAGGTTTTTCTCTCTTACTTATTCCTCTATGGGCTGTTCAGGTTTATCATTGAGTTCTACCGCGGCGATCCGAGAGGGTATTGGGGTATTTTTTCTGTATCTCAGTGGATTTCTTTATTTTTGATAGGTGTATCTGGTATTTTCTTTATTAAGAAATTTATAGCGGCCGGGAAGAAATAGTATTTTTTTGATACCGAATTCTGTCTGGCTAAAAAATAGAAAAGATTGGATTATGAAAATAGCGCTGGCTCAGATTAATCCTGTTGTCGGAGATTTCGAATATAATTTTTCTAAGATGAGAAAGATTATAAAAGAATCTTTAAGAAAAGGCATAAGCCTTCTAATCTTTCCTGAACTTTCTCTCTGCGGATACCCTCCTGAGGATTTATTGTTTAAACCATCTTTTATTAAAGCTAACCGTAAATATATAAATAGACTTTCCCGGGAAGTTAGAGGGAGAATGGTTGTTATCGCGGGTTTTGTTTATCAGAGTGAGGAGAGAGCCTTTAACTCAGCGGGAGTTTTATCAGGAGGGAAGGTAAGAGACGTTTATTCAAAGATACTCCTTCCTAATTACGGCGTTTTTGATGAGAAGAGGTATTTTCATCCCGGGAAAGATATTACCGTTTATGTTGATGAAGATATAAAGATAGGCCTTACTATTTGTGAGGATATTTGGGGTGAAACTGTTGTCTCCGGCCTGAAGAGGGAAAATCCTGATTTAGTAGTTAACCTTTCCGCGTCGCCTTTCTATTCGGGAAAACTCAGCCTGCGTAAAAGTCTCCTGGCCGGCAGGGCAAAGAAGATGAACAGCTTTATTCTCTATTGTAATTTGGCCGGCGCTCAGGATGAACTAATTTTTGACGGAACAAGCATGGTTATTAATCCTCAAGGTAAAACTATTATTCAGGGCAGGCGTTTTTCTGAAGACCTTATAATCTTTGATACTCAGAAGAAATACCGCCCGGTTAAATTAAGGCATAATACAGTTGAAGACATCTACAGGGCTTTGGTTTTGGGGGTTAAAGATTATGTTTCAAAGAATAACTTTGAGAAAGTTGTAGTGGGCGTAAGCGGAGGGATTGATTCCGCTCTTACTTTGGCTATTGCTAAAGCTGCTTTAGGCAGAGAGAATGTCTTAGGCGTAATTATGCCTTCACAGTATACATCTAAAGAGACCTTATCTGACGCGGTTAAAGTCTGCGGGAATTTGGGAGTCAAGAACTGTGTTATTTCTATTAATAATATTTATGATTCTTTTACAAAGGAGTTGTCATCTTTTTCTCATTTTAGCGGGTTCAGCTTAGCGGCTCAGAATCTTCAGGCAAGGATAAGAGGGAATATCCTTATGTCTTTCTCAAATCAGGAAGGGTACTTAGTACTTAACACCGGAAATAAGAGCGAGGTCTCTGTGGGTTACTGTACTCTATATGGAGATATGGTAGGAGGGTTTGGAGTCCTTAAAGATGTATATAAAACCAAAGTTTATAAATTAGCATCGTTTATTAACAAAATTAACCGGAAAAAGGTTATTCCCCAGTCAATTATAAAGCGCCCTCCTTCGGCAGAGCTCAAACCTAACCAGAAAGATGAAGACGAGCTGGCTCCTTATCCTTTGCTTGATAAAATACTTAAACTGTATATTGAAAAAGACGAATGCCGCAGAGATATTATTAAGAAGGGGTTTGATCCGAAGGTTGTCCGGAAGATTCTTTCTATGGTAGATAGGAATGAATATAAACGCAGGCAGTCTCCGCCGGGGATAAAAATTACTCCCAAATCTTTCGGCAAAGACCGGCGTATGCCTATTACCTGCAGATTTTCCTCGTAATTTTAGTCATACATCTGCGTTGACAGCTCAATCTCGGATTAACCGGGAAAATGCTGTACCCTAAGGGCAGGCTTCGCACTTGAAAGTGCGAAATGTTTATAACACTTGGCAGCCTAAATAGTTGCACTAAGCAAAAACTGTACTAAAAAGTGCACAGCATTTTTCCCTTAGGTCTCCCCGGCCTTTTACCCTTATACTCTTATACCCTTACGGGCACAGGCGGGTAAATAATGCTAACCGCATTATTCGGGTGAATATTTGGGTTAATATAAATCTTGATATAATTATAATCTTTGTTATAATTTTTAGGATTATGAGACCGTTGAAGAATACAACAGCCTCTGATTGCAGAGATTGGATTGTGATTACAAAGATTTGGTATTAGTATTAGCCATAAGCTATCCGCCATTTGCCATATCGGGCCCATAGCTCAGCCCCGAGGGAATACTTGGGACAGGCCGGTTAGACCAGCCCCGATGTCATGATCGGGTTTGGTCCGGGGTTATGTTTACAAATGGGATATGTGTATATTTTGAAAAGTAATCGGGATGACAGATATTATATTGGCAGCATTTCAGATGTTAACAGGAGATTATGGCAGCACAAAGAGGGATTGGTTTATTCAACAAGGCGTATGTTGCCGATAGGACTTGTTTTTTTCCAAGAAGTCGATAGTTTAACTGAAGCGAGGGAAATAGAACGGAAGTTAAAACGATTCAAGAGTCGTCATATTATTGAACAGATTATTGAGAGTGTGGGCAGATAAATCTAGGGCCCGTAGCTCAGTCGGTTAGAGCAGTTGACTCATAATCAATTGGTCCGGGGTTCGAGTCCCTGCGGGCCCACGTTTGAAGGAAATACTCAAAGCAGGCCGGTTAGAGCAGCCCCGATATCATAATCGGGGCGGGGTTGTTGTCCTCCGGGCAGATTTTTCTAATGAAAATCTGGGATAAATCTGTGTTAATCTGTTTTTTATCTGTGATAATCCGTGTATTATGCGAAGCATAATATGGGCAATTAGCTCAGTTGGTTAGAGCGCGTCGTTCACATCGACGAGGCCGCCCGTTCGACCCGGGCATTGCCCATTGGATTAATATATAAGCAGTAATAAATTGTCGTAGTATAAACTCAGAAAAGGTTGTTTAATGGATTTAAAAGATGAAATACGCAAGTTAATTGATGTCCAGGCAATAGATTCAGATATTTACCGGTTAGAGAGAGAGTTTAATTCTGTTAAACCGGCTGTCATAGCTGAGCTGAAAAGTGTTCTCGAATCCAACAAGAAATCATTGGCGGATTTAGAAGAGGAATTTAAACAGGGCCAGATTAAAAAGAAAGAAAAAGAAATGGATTTGAGTTCTAAAGAAGAAGCTGTCCGTAAATCGCAGGCTCAGCTTTATCAGTTAAAAACCAATAAGGAATATGACGCGAAACTTAAAGAAATCAGTTCTTTGAAATCCGATGTTTCGGTTATTGAAGAGGAGATATTACGTATCTTTGATGAGATTGATGAAAAATCTGAAGAATTAAACATGAAAAAGAAATCATTGGCGGAGAATAGCCGTAAAGCCGCGGATAAGATTATGGCAGAAGAGAAAGAGATGGAAAAAATCGGATCAAAAATTAATATTCTTAAAGATAAACGGGGAATTCTTGTTAAAGGAATAGATCCCAAATTGTTTTCTCAGTATGAGCATCTTGTCAAGAACCGGCAGGGGATGGCATTGGTCCCTCTTAAGGGAGGGAAATGCGGAGGGTGCCATATGGTTCTTCCTGCTGAAGTGAGTAACCGGGTTAAGCAGTATAAAAACATCGTTCAGTGCGAAATGTGCGCCCGCATGCTTTATTTGGAGGAAGATTTTTCTCTCTGAAGCATAATTTTTTTGTATTGCGCGCGGGGACAGGTTTGTCTCTTGTCATTTATAAATCCACTGATATTTAAGAGGTGGTAATGTTGGAAGTATATGTTGACGGGTCTTCATTAAGTAATCCCGGCCCTGCCGGGGCAGGAGTAGTAATATATAGAAAAGGCAGGGTTATCTGCCAGAAGTCAGTTTATTTGGGGAAGACTACCAATAACGTTGCCGAGTATATGGCTTTAATTTTAGCCCTTCAGGAAGTATTGTCTATGAAGGATGAGGAAGTGAGTGTTTATGCTGACAGTGAATTGGTTGTTCAGCAGGTTAAGGGGAAATATAAAGTTAAGAACGAAAGGCTATATACCCTGAATATTTTGGCGAAGCACCTTGTAGGTTTAATCGGTAAGTTAAGCCTTTTGCATAAAGGCAGAGAAGAGAATAAACAGGCAGATTTATTGGCCAGACAGGCAGCCAAGAATAGGTGTTGATAAAATATTAACCGGGAAAATGCTGTACCCTAAGGGCAGGCTTCGCACTTGAGAGCGCAAAATGCTCATAATACCCGGCGGCCTAAATAGTTACATTAAACAGCGATTGTATTAAAGAGTACACAGCATTTTCCCCTTAGGTAACCCCGACCTTTTACCCTTGCGGGCACAAGCCATACTTTTCCAGTGGAAAATATGGGGTCGGCCCTATACCCTTGCGGGCACAGGCGGGCAAATAATGCTAACCGCATTATTTGGGTTAATTAAATCCCGCTTCGCGAAAGATGTTGGGAAATCATCTTTGATACTTTCTTAACGCTTAGCGGGATACCTGTTTGCGCTGAAGCTTCCCTCGGCTTCGCCGAGAGGCGAGCGGCAGGCAGGAATTCGGCCAGACAGCTTATGTCGTTCTTCGAACTCCATAAGTTGTGGCCTCATTTGCTAATTTATAAATATTAATGTAATCCCGCCTCAGAGAAGATGTTGGTAAATTATCGTTGACAATTTACCAACCTTCGGCGGGATAAATTCGCACAGACAACTTACAATCACTTCGTTCTGTAAGTTGTGTGCTCATTTGCTAATTTGTAAATATTAATGTAATCCCGCCTCAGAAAAGATGTTGAAAAAATATCTTTGATATTTTTCCAGCCTTCGGCGGGATAAATTTGGCCAGACAGCTTATGTCGTTCTTCGAACTCCATAAGTTGTGGCCTCATTTAGGGAGGTAGATTATGTCCGGTCATTCAAAGTGGGCAGGGATTAAACATAAGAAAGCGGCTCAGGATGCTAAACGGGGGAAGTTGTTCACCAAGCTTATTAGAGAGATAACAGTTGCCGCGCGTGACGGCGGAAGCAGCCCCGATACAAATGCCAGCCTTAGGACCGCGATTGACAGAGCAAGAGATGCTAATATGCCATTAGATAATATTGATAAGGCTATTAAGCGCGGGACAGGCGAGCTTCCGGGTGTAACTTATGAATCCTGTATGTTTGAAGGATACGGCCCCGGAGGGACAGCTATTCTTGTGGATGCTTTGACTGATAATAAAAACCGCGCATCGGCTGAAATAAGAAATATTTTTTCTAAACGTTCAGGCAATCTGGCCGGTTCCGGAAGCGTTGCCTGGCAGTTTGTCAAAAAAGGGTATATCTTAGTGGATAAAAGCTCCATATCTGAGGAAGACCTACTTAATTTAGCTATTGAGGCCGGAGCAGAGGATGTTAAGAGCGAAGGAGATAACTTTGAGATAATTACTGATCCTAAAGACCTGGAATTAGTTAAGAAGGTCCTTAAAGAAAAGAATCTGAATCTGGAATTGGCTGAATTGACTATGCTTCCAAACTCAACAGTTAAAGTTGAAGGACAGCCGGCAAAGCAGCTCCTTGCTCTTATTGAAGCTTTAGAGGCGCATGATGATGTTCAGCATGTTTACGCGAATTTTGACATACCCGATGATATTTTGGAAGAAATTGCTGCCGAAGACAATTAAACTGATATTCTTCAATGATTATTGCAGGTGTTGATCCTGGAGTTAAAGTAACCGGAGTAGTCATTGCTGAAGCTAAAGGCCGGAGTTCTTTTAAAATAAAGCATACAGAAGAAATAGTAACTGATGCTAAAACTCCTCTTTCCGAAAGGCTGAACAGGATATTCAATTATTTGTCGGAGATTATCCTCAGTTTTCATCCTGATACTATTGTTTTGGAAAAACTTTATTCTCATTATCGGCATCCGGCTACTTCTATTATGCTGGGGCATGCCCGGGGTATAGTCGTGTTATTGTCGGCCCGGATGAATGTTACTTTAGTAGAGTATTCTGCGACTCAGGTTAAAAAAGCGGTTACTTCTTCGGGGACCGCGTCTAAAGAACAGGTAAAGAGAATGGTCAGTTATTTATCCGGCATAGATGAACCTCTGAAGTCTGAACATATTGCCGATGCTTTAGCCTTAATTATTACCTATTTGCACAGCCTTAATTTATGATAGTTGGATTAAAGGGAAAACTTGTCCGTAAAGAAGAATTAAAAGCCTGTCTATTAGCAGGAGGAATTACTTATGAGGTCCTTATTCCCCGGACAGTTTCACGCAGGATAGAAGATTATTTAGTTTCCGGAGAAATAAGCCTGGTAATCTATCACTACTTTCATATAGAAGGCAGCAGGTCTTATCCCGTTCTGATCGGTTTTTTAAGCGATCTGGAAAAAAGTTTTTTTGGGAAGATATTAAAGGTTTCGGGCATTGGGCCGAAAGCTGCCTTGCGGGCATTAGACAGGCCGGTATCTGAGATAGCATCGGCAATTGACAGGGGGGATTTGGGTTATTTAAAAGACCTTCCGGGAATAGGCCTGCAGAGGGCTAAGAATATTATTGCTTTCCTTCAGGGTAAGATGGGAGTGTTTACTTTAATAAATGATAAAGTAAATGAAGAAAAGGAAGGGACATTAGCCGGACTGCATAAAGAAATCGCGGAGGAAGCGGAACAGGTAATGCTTCAGCTTCAGTATAAAAAGAAAGAAGCCAAAGTTATGATTGAGAGAGCTCTTAAGTCTAATCCTGAAATCAGTAATTTGGAAGAGCTGTTGAATCAGGTATATGTGCAGAAGAATAGGTGAAAATATGGACCTCAAATCAATTTTAGAATCTATCCTTTTTGTTAATGAACGCCCGGTTTCAGCTGAGGATATTGCTAAGTATTTGGATTTTGAAAAGGAAGAGGTTCTCTCTGCTTTTGAGAAGTTGAAAGATGAATATGAACAGAGAGAGTCCGGATTGTCTATTGTTTCGGTTTCCGGGGGATACCAGATGTGCACTGCTCCTCAGAACAGCGAGTGGATAAAGAAGATATATAAAGAACGTTTTAAGCGTAAATTGAGCCCGGCTTCTTTGGAAGTTTTGGCCATTGTAGCTTATAAACAGCCGGTAACAAAGTTGGAAGTTGAGGCTATAAGAGGCGTTAATTGCGATCAGGTTGTAAAAGGGTTGTTGAACATAGGCCTTATAAAAATAAAAGGGCGTAAGGATGTTATAGGAAGGCCGTTTCTTTATGGAACGGCTCGTAAGTTTCTCGAGTATTTCGGTTTAAATTCTTTGTCTGACCTGCCGCGGAGAGAAAAGGGCGGGACTTATAAAGACGGCTTACCGGAGACTATCGATAACAATACAAGTTTTGTTTCTGAAGAGGGTAATCCTTCTTTGGGAGATGTCTCGTCTTCTGCTGAGGCAGAAGACAGATAACGGAAGACAAAAGACAGAAGCTATAAGACACAAGAAACAAGGGTCAAATAATAAATAAATCCTAAGCGCGAAATTCTAAATACTAAACTCTGTAGTACAATCTTTGGTTGACTACGGGGCAGGCAATATCAAATGTTCAAAACAGAAAAACACAAAGTCCAAAACAAAGTTTAGAACATTTGAAATTGAAATTTAGGATTTGTTTAGGATTTAGAAATTAGGATTTAGGATTTGGTTAAGGTTTTCCGCCTGAGGCGGATCAGCCCATGGCTGAAGAGTTTAGGATTTAGAACATTTGATATTTGAAATTGTTTAGAGTTTTTATAAGGGGGATAATAATATGAAAATGAGAAAGTTGAGAGAAAGGATAGACAAGCTTGATGCTGAGCTTTTAGAGACTATTGCAAAGAGAATAAAGGCCGCATCCAGTATTTCCAAAATAAAACGAGATAAGAATATACGGCCATATTCTCCTGAACGGGAATCACAGGTTCTTCGCAGGATAAAGAAGCTTAACAAAGGCAGGATTCCTGACGACATATTGGAATTCTTGTTTACTCAAATTATGTCTGTAACTTTTTCTTTAAGCGCCCCGTTAAAGATTGCATATTTAGGGCCGAAAGCTACCTTCACTCATTTAGCCGCGGTCAAAAGGTTTGGCGAAAAGGTGGATTTCATCCCTTACAATGATATATCTGATATCTTTTGCGCGGTGGATAATTCGCAGGCTGATTTTGGAGTAGTTCCGGTGGAAAATTCTACTGAAGGAATCGTTTCCCATACTCTGGATATGTTTGTTGATTCTGATTTAAAGATATGTTCTGAAGTTATGCTTAAGATAACTCATCATCTTTTGGGGAATATTCCTTTGAAAAACGTCAGGAAAGTGTATTCACATCCTCAGGTGCTTTCTCAATGCCGGCATTGGCTTCAGACCCATTTGCCGTCAGCAGAACTAATTTCTACTGTTACTACTGTAAAGGCGGCAGAGGTAATCAGGAAGCGTAGAGATTCTGTCTGTATAGCTTCTAAAGTCTGTTCAAAATTGTATAATTTGAAGATTATAGCCGGTAATATCCAGGATTTATCCAATAATGTTACCAGGTTTTTGGTTGTGGGTAAATACGAAACGTCTCCTACCGGAAAGGATAAAACATCTCTTCTTTTTTCGGTTAAAGACAGAGTGGGAGCCTTACATGATATGCTCGTTCCTTTTGAGAAGAATAAACTCAATCTTACCAGGATTGAATCCCGTCCTTCAAGAAGAAAAGCCTGGGAATATTATTTCTTTGTAGACTTTGAGGGGCATAAAGAAAACAAGAATGCTAAGAAAGCGATTGGTGAATTAGAAAAGAAGGTTAACTTTTTAAAAGTATTGGGGGCGTATCCCCGCGCTTTGTAACTGAGGGATTTATTATGTCTGGTATTGTCCGAAAAGGGCTTGATAAGATAAAAAACTATACGCCGGGAAAGCCTATTGAAGAAGTAAAACGGGAATTGGGTTTATCTAAAGTAATTAAGCTGGCGTCTAACGAGAATCCTTTTCCTCCTTCGGGCAAAGTCATAAAGGCTTTAGGGCAAGATCTTAAGAGAATAAACCTCTATCCTGACAGCCGGAGCTTTTATCTAAAGGAATTTCTGTCAAAGAAGTTAAAGATAGGAAAAGAGAATCTTATCTTCGGCAACGGTTCTGACGAGCTTATTGTCTTGGCTCTGCGCGCTTTTGTCGAGAGAGGCGAAGAGGTAATTGTCGGGTGGCCTACATTCTTAATTTACGAGATTCAGGCAAGAGCCTGCGGGATAAAAGTTGTCCGGAGCAGGTTGAAAGATTTCAGGTATGATTTAAAAGATATCCTTTCTAAGGTTACTAAGAAAACCAAGATAATCTTTATCGCTAATCCCGATAATCCCAACGGGACGTATCTCAAGGATAAAGAGATAAGAAGTTTTCTTAAACAGGTTCCCCGTAATACTTTGATCTTTTTTGATGAAGCGTATTCTGAGTTCGCGCCGAATGATTTTCCTAAGAGTATAAAGTTTCTGAAAGCAGGGAGCAATATAATTCTTACCCGTACTTTCTCCAAGGTTTACGGATTAGCCGGTTTGAGGATAGGGTATGGAGTTACTAAGAAAAGTTTAGTTCAGGCGATGGACAAAGTAAGAGAGCCGTTTAATGTTAATAGATTAGCCCAGACCGCGGCTTTAGCGGCTTTGAATGACAAAGTATACCTTAAGAGAATCGTTGATTATATAAAGAGAGAGAAGAAATTTATATATGGAAGTTTGGATAAACTTGGAATTAGGTATGTTAAGAGCGCTACTAATTTTGTCCTAATTGATTCAGGAAATTTGTCAGCCAAGGAAGCTTTTAACAAACTTTTGCGTAAAGGGGTTATTGTCAGAGAAATGAGCTCGTGGGGAATGGATAATTTCATAAGGGTAACAGTGGGCAAAAGAGAAGAAAACCGGTTTTTTCTTAAAGCCTTAAAAAATGTTTTAAAAGGGGACAGCCCCCTTTTTTAAAAATAAAGCCTGAAAGAAAAGGGGGCTGTCCCTCTTTTGTAAATTTGTAAATATTAAGGAAATCCCGCCTCAGAGAAGATGTTGGAAAATTCTATTACTACAATTTTCCAACCTTCGGCGGGATAAATTCGGCCGGACAACTTATGTCGCCCTTCGGTCTCCATAAGTTGTGGCCTCATTTAGGAGGAGTTAATGATAATTGTTTTTAAGTCAAGTGCTACAGAGAAAGAAATAAGCCATGTTATTGAAAAAGTAGAACAGTTGGGATTAAAAACCATGGTGTCTAAAGGAATAGACCGGACGATTGTAGGGGTAATCGGACCTGAAGATATTTTGAGAGTCAAGCCCTTAGAGGTATTCCCCGGAGTTGACAAAGTAATGCCGGTCTTAGCTCCTTATAAGCTTGTTTCCCGGGATTTTCGCCCTGAAGGAACAACTATTGAAGTTTCTCCCGGAGTAAAGTTTGGAGGGAAAGAGGTTATAGTTATTGCCGGGCCGTGTTCAATAGAATCAAGAGAACTGTTTTTAGATGTAGCCTTGAAAGTGAAACAGGCCGGAGCTAAAGTGCTTAGAGGAGGCGCTTATAAACCCAGGACTTCTCCTTACAGTTTTCAGGGATTAGGGGAAAAGGGGTTGGAAATACTTAAGGATATATCTCAGCAAGTAGGGTTAGCTTCAGTTACTGAAGTAATGGATACCAGAGATGTTGAGATTGTTTCTAAATATGCCGACATCCTTCAGGTTGGGGCGAGGAATATGCAGAATTTTAACCTTTTAAAGGAAATAGGCCAGACTAAGAAACCGGTTATGTTAAAACGGGGGTTAAGCGCTACAGTTAAGGAACTGTTAATGAGCGCTGAGTATATCCTTTCCGGAGGGAATTTTAACGTCATTTTCTGCGAGAGGGGCATTAGGACTTTTGAAACTGCTACCCGGAACACTTTAGATTTAAGCGCTGTCCCGGTTATAAAACATTTGTCTCATTTACCGGTGATTGTTGATCCTTCTCATGCTACCGGTAAATGGAGTTTAGTCAGTTCTTTATCAAAAGCGGCTGTTGCCTGCGGGGCTGACGGGTTATTGATTGAGGTCCATTCTAATCCTGAAGAAGCTTTGTCGGACGGGCCCCAGCAGCTCATACCGGAGAATTTTTCCAAATTGATGAAAGATTTGATTAAGATTTCTTCCGCTGTGGACAGGAGTATTTGATTTATGCGATTTAACAAGGTTGTAATTATCGGCACAGGGTTTATGGGAGGTTCTTTAGCCAGAGATTTAAAGAATAAACACTTGGCGGATTCCGTATGGGGTATAGTTAGGAATAAAAAAAGGGCGGGAGAAATAAGCAGGCTGAATATTTTTGACAGGGTAACAACTGATTTGAAAGGCTCTCTTTCTTCCGCTTCTTTGGTTGTTTTAGCGGTTCCGGTATTTTCCATATGCGAATATATAAGAAAAATCGCTTCTTTCCTGGGCAGAGAAACAACGGTTACTGATTTGGGCAGCACTAAGGCAGAAATTGTCAAGGCTGCCCGCAGGTTTATGCCGGATAATTTTACTGGTTCACATCCTCTCTGCGGTTCAGAAAAAAGAGGGGCGGAGTCTTCTCAAAAAGGACTTTTTAGGGGGTCGGTATGTTTGGTTACGCCTCTTAAGAAAAATCGTCACTTTAATCTAATTAAAAGATTATGGAAAGGTTTGGAGGCTAAGACTGTGGTTTTAGACGCGGAAGAACATGACCGGATTCTTGCTTCTACATCAGGGCTGCCTCACGTTTTAAGTTTTACTTTGACGAAATACTTCCCTCACAAATTATCGAAATTCTCCGCGGGTTCTCTAAGAGATTTAACCCGCGTAAGTATTTCTGACAGCGGGCTGTGGACGGATATTTTCCTCAGCAACCGTAAAGAGATTAAGAAATCTGTTCTTTTATATATTAGAGAATTAACCGGCTTTTTATCTTATCTTGATGAAAACGATAAGAAGAAAATGTATTCTTTCTTAAAGAAAATAAACCGAAAAAAACAGCTGTTGTTTAAATCCCGGTAACTATAATAAAGGCTATAAATATCAGTTAGCCCGGCTAATTAGCGTTCTTTATCTTATGTAACGTTTTGGTTGATAACTGAAATGTTACATAAAGGAACAAGGGTAACGGGTTTAATCAATGAGACTTAGACTTTTTCGAAGAAAAAGTCTATAGCCGAATTGATCCTGAGCGACCGAAGGGAGTCGAAGGATCTGGGGTTTAATTCCCCGCAGCTTGCTGCGTTTCCTTTTTTGGAAAAGTTTTTGATACCTCGTAGCTTGCTGCGAGGTAGTTCATTCCTGAGAAAGGACGATTCAATGATTGTCGCGATTGACGGGCCTGCCGGCAGTGGAAAGAGTACTTTAGCAAAACTCTTGGCGGAAAGATTGGGTTTTTTTTATCTCGATACCGGAGCTATGTACAGGGCTTTGACTCTTAAATTGATTAAAGATAAAGTTGATTTAGACGATAAAGAGGCAGTAATTAAAACAGCAAAAGAATTTAAGGTAATTTTTAAAGATAGAAAAGTCTTTCTTGATGGAGAAGATGTTACTTTGGATATTCGTTTGCCTAAGGTTGAGCAGAATATCTTTAAGGCGGCGGATATTCCCGAAGTAAGGAGGTGTATGGTTAAACTGCAGCGGGAGATAGGAGAGGGTAATAATTTAGTTTTAGAAGGGAGGGATACAACAACCGTTGTTTTCCCTCACGCGGGACTCAAAGTCTTTTTAGATGCCGATTTTGATGAACGGGTTAAACGCCGGGCTAAAGATTTAGCGGATAGAGGGATTAAGGTTAGTTTCTGTGATTTGAAAGAGTCACTTTTAAAGAGGGATAGGGCTGATATGACCAGAGAAGTGGGGACTTTGCGGAAAGCTAAAGATGCGGTATGTTTGGATACAACAGGTTTGTCCATCGATGAGGTTCTTGAGGAAGTTTATGATTTAGCCCGCGAGAGGATGAAGATATGACGGTGGAAACGGTAGATAACAGTTTGATTCGCAATTTCTGCATTATTGCCCATATTGATCATGGTAAGTCTACTTTGGCTGACAGGATTTTGGAAGAAACCAGAGCTGTTGATAAACGCAAGTTTCATGCTCAGATGTTGGATGATATGGATTTGGAAAGGGAGAGAGGAATTACTATAAAAGCCAAAGCTGTCCGGTTATTGTATAAAGCTGATGACGGCATAGAGTATATCCTGAATTTGGTGGATACCCCCGGCCATGTTGATTTTGGCTATGAAGTGGCGAAATCATTAAGCGCTTCTGACGGGGCAGTTTTATTGGTTGACGGGACACAGGGCATAGAAGCTCAGACAGTGGCTAATTTCTATCTGGCAAAGAATAGGGGGTTATCAATTATACCGGCAATAAATAAAATTGATTTATCTCAGGTCCAGACTGAAAAGACAATCTTTCAGATTGAAGAAGTCTTTGGTTTTGAGGAAGAGAGTATTTCTCTTATATCAGCTAAGGAAGGAATAGGTGTCAGAGATGTTTTAGAAAGGATTATTAAAGAAATTCCTTCTCCTCGGGGAAGCAGTAAGGATCCTTTAAGGGCTTTTCTTTTTGATTCCGGATATGACCCTTTTAAAGGAGTGATCCTTTTTGTCAGGGTTTTTGAGGGTAAGATTCTTCCCGGGACCGAAATAAAATTTATAAGCCGGGATTTGAGTTATACTGTTGAAGAAATTTGTGTGTTTTCTCCGGAAAAGGTAAGTAAAGAATGTCTTTTGTCCGGAGAGGTGGGGGCTATTTACTGTAATATTAAAAACCCTTTAGAAGTGGAGATACCGGAGTATATTACTGAAAAGAACAACCCGACAAAAAAAGATGTTTTGCAGTGCCGCCGTCTTCCCCCGATGGTTTTTTGCGGTATTTTTCCTTCTTCTCCCAAAGATTACCCCGCGCTTAGGTCTGCTTTAGAGAAATTGAGGCTGTCAGATTCGTCGTTTACTTATGAACCGGATAATTCTCAGGTTTTAGGGTATGGTTTCCGCTGCGGGTTTTTGGGCCTTCTTCATATGGAAATAATTCAGGAAAGGATTGAGCGCGAGTATTCGCTTGATGTTGTTTTGACTTCTCCTAACGTTAAGTATGAAATCGTGGATAATACAGGTGAAGTTTCAGTAATTGATAACCCCCAGAAGTTTCCCGATTCTACTCTTGTAAAAGAAGTCAGAGAGCCTATAATACGCGCGTCAATAGTTGTTCCTTTAGAATATATGGACCCGGTCTGTGAATTCGCTAAGTCCCGCAGGGGAATGTTTTCAAAGATGGATTATTTAGGCGAAGATAGGCTTAATGTCGTTTTTAACATTCCTTTGCAGGAAGTAGTGGTAGATTTCTATGACAGTATAAAGTCTATTACTAAAGGGTATGGTTCTTTGGATTACGAGTTCACCGGTTTTAAAAAAGCGGATATTGTAAAAGTTGACATTCTGTTTAACCGGAAACCTTCAGGTGTTTTTTCTTTTCTTCTTCATAAAGAAAAGGCCGAGAGGACAGCGAGGAAAGTTTTGCTAAGGCTCAAAGAGCTTATCCCCCGCCATGTATTTGAGATAAATATTCAGGCGGGCATAGGCTCTAGAATAATAGCCTCTGAAAAAAAACCGGCGATGAAGAAGGATGTTACCAGCAAGTGTTATGGAGGAGATATTACCCGCAAACGGAAGCTCTGGGAGAAACAGAAAGCGGGCAAGAAAAAACTTAAAAGTCTGGGGAATGTCCAGATTCCTTCAAAAGCCTTTTTGGAGATTCTTAAAATGTAGGAGTTCTTGCTAATAAATCAGCGTCTGATTACATAGATTAGAATAGATGTTACAGTGATTTGGTGTAATTTTAAAGAATCATTTTTAAAAGATACAATTACCAAGATACAATGGCCATATAATAACCAATAGCCAAATTAAAATAACCAAAGAAGATGATAAAAATCAAAACAATTTGATTGTTTGATGATTGGTTATTGAGCATTGGTTATTGTTTGTGTCTTGTAACTTGCCTGTGCCCGCCTGTGCCCGCCTGTGCCCGCCTGTGCCCGTGAGGGTATGAGGGTATTTATGAGGGTATTAGGGTATATCTTGGTTATTGAACTTTTGACAGGACCGAAAATCATATAGGAGGGAAAGTATGTCCGTTAGAAAAAAACCGGTATGGCGGGAATGGGGGGAATCTATTCTTATTGCTTTTATCTTAGCTGTGTTTGTCAGGGTGTTTTTCTTTGAGCTGTATAAAATTCCTACCACTTCAATGGTTCCGGCTCTTATTCCCGGAGACAGGATACTGGTCAGCAAACTTATATACGGTCCGAGAATACCTTTTGTGGGGTGGAGGATTCCCGGGTATAGAAAGATTAAGAGAGGAGAAGTCATAGTTTTCATATCTCCTCCTGAACCTAACAAAGCCTATGTTAAAAGGGTAATAGGCTTACCCGGAGACAAAGTGGAAATCAAGCGGGGGAATATTTATATTAACGGAAAGCCTGTTTCAGACCCGGTAATCAGCAAGGATTTTTATTATAATTTCGGCAAGTATGGAGAAGACGGAGAAGTTGTGACAGTTCCTAAAAACAGTTATTTCGTTTTGGGCGATAACAGCGCTTCTTCCCGCGACAGCAGGTTTTGGGGATTTGTCCCGTTCAAGAGTGTTTTAGGAAAAGCTGTGCTTATATGGTGGCCGCTTAAAAGGATCGCTTTGTTGAAATAATTTCAGCAATACTATGCGGAGCATCGGGGTTAGCTTTAAATCAGCCATTTAACAATTTGTCAATGTGACAATGTAACAATGATATTAGGATATGGGTTTTGCCAATAAGATTTCTTTATCACGGATTTTAGCTATCCCTTTTTTGATTGCCGGCCTTTTTCTCTATGCTAATCGTGATCTGCCTGTTTTTCATTGGGCGGTCCTTTTTATCTTTTCTTTTGCTATGCTTACCGATTTTGTTGACGGAGCGATTGCCCGCATTAAAAAAGAAAAGACGCCCTTAGGTAAAGTTTTAGACCCTTTAGCCGATAAACTGCTTTTACTCAACGCTTTTATCTGGATATATACTTTAAGAGGACAGCTTTCCTTTAATTACCATCTACCTTTGTGGGTGGTGATGATTGTTATCAGTAGAGATGTCATTATCCTTTTAGGATTGCTGATTCTCTATCTTTTAAAGATAGAGGTTAAGATTACACCGAATATATGGGGGAAACTAACTACTTTCTTTCAGATGTTTACAATTTTGAGCCTTTTTCTAAATTTGTTTCTTACTCCCTATCTTTGGAACTTAGCTTGTGTGTTTACGGTTATATCGGGAATCTTGTACGTAAAAAGAGGGGTGAGCGCTCTAAATGCCTTTGATTCTAAAAACAGCCATTCTTAGTTTCTTTAGTTACATTTTGGGATCAATACCTTTTGCCCTGATTATTTCTAAAAGGATAAAAGGCATGGATATCCGTAAGTTTGGTTCAGGAAATGTAGGAGCTACTAATGTTGCGCGTGCCTTAGGCCGGAAATGGGGGGTATTGGTTTTTATTCTTGATTTCTTAAAAGGTTTCCTGCCGGTAATGTTTTCCTTTTATTTCCTGCCGGAAGCCTTTGATTTTAAAATTATTTCTATTTTTATCGGGATATGTTCTGTGTCAGGCCACAATTGGCCGGTTTTCCTCAAGTTTAAAGGCGGCAAAGGAGTTTCGGTCAGCATTGGAGTGGTAACAGCTTTGAGTGTCAGTCTTTCCTTTATGCGTATACCGGTTATCGCGGCTTTTTCGGTATGGGTAATTGTATTCCTTATTTTTAAGATCGTAGGTATTGCTTCTTTAGCGTTTGCCTTGATCCTTTTCTCTGTGTGCCTGTTTCTGCACGGTGTCCCTTTAGAATACAAGTTATTTTCTTTGCTAATAGCTCTTTTTATCTTTGTCCGTCACAAAAAGAACATACGGGATATTTTAGACAGACTGCAGAGGACAGGCAGACAGACAGCGAAAAATAGATAACAGAATTTTTTACTGTTAAATTGATATGGAAAACAAGAAGGAAGAGCAGTATGTAGGCAGCAGGATAGGGCAAATTGACAACCTTTCTTGTTTTGATATAATGCCTGTCAGTCTGGTTTTGAAAGAATATTTATTAAGGAAATCTCGTCTCAGAGAAGATGTTGGTAAATTATCGTTGACAATTTACCAGCCTTCGGCGGGATACCTGCTTGCGCTGAAGCTTCGGCAGGCAGGAATTCGCGCAGACAACTTACAATCACTTCGTTCTGTAAGTTGTGCGCTCATTTGCTAATTTGTAAATATTAAGGTAATCCCGTCTCAGAGAAGATGTTGGTAAATTATCGTTGACAATTTACCAACCTTCGACGGGATCAATTCGACTAAGTGATTTTTTATTATTGGGAATAATAAAAAATCACAGTCTCATTGAGGAGGAGTTATGAACAAAGAGTCAAAGGAACCGAAGGAGTTAGACAGCAGGAAGAAAGCTTTGGATTTAGCTTTATCTCAGATAGAAAAGCAGTTTGGTAAAGGGTCAATAATGAAACTTGACGGGTCTACAAAATTAGATATTGGTTTTTTGCCTACGGGGATTCTTACTCTTGACCGGGCTTTGGGGATAGGAGGTGTTCCCAAAGGGAGGGTGATTGAATTATTCGGGCCGGAATCATCAGGCAAAACTACTTTAGCTTTGAGTATTATTGCCGAAACTCAGAAGAACAAAGGGATAGCCGCTTTTATTGATGCTGAGCATGCTTTTGATCCCGCCTATTCTAAAGTTATAGGGGTTAATGTAGATGATTTGCTTATTTCTCAGCCTGATACCGGTGAACAGGCTCTGGAAATAACCGAAACTCTTGTCCGTTCAAATGCGGTTGATTTAATAGTGGTTGATTCAGTCGCGGCTTTAGTTCCCCGGGCAGAGATTGAAGGAGATATGGGCGATGCCCAGATGGGCCTGCAGGCAAGGTTAATGTCCCAGGCTCTCAGGAAGCTTACATCCGCGATAAGCAAATCGCATACCTGTGTGATATTTATTAACCAGATAAGGATGAAGATAGGGGTTATGTTCGGTAATCCCGAAGTTACTCCCGGAGGCAGAGCTTTAAAGTTTTATTCGTCAGTCAGGATAGATTTAAGAAAAATAGGGACGATTCCTTACAAGGATACAATTATCGGGACAAAGGTCAGGGCTAAAATAGTTAAGAATAAAGTGGCAGCTCCTTTTAAGGAAGCTTTTTTTGAGATTACTTATACAGAAGGAGTTTCAAAAACAGGCAACCTTCTTGACTGCGCTGTGGAATTAGGAGTAGTTAATAAGTCCGGGAGCTGGTTTTCCTATAAGGATAAGAAGATAGGACAGGGCAGGGAAGCTGGTAAAGAGTCTTTGAAGAATGATCCTGCTCTCTTATCAGAGATTAAGAAAGAGGTTGAGGCTAAAGTATATTCTCCTGCGTAGCGCTTAATGGCAAATAGAAAATGGATAAAGGACAGCAAACAGAAGGCAGATAATAGAGGACAGAAGACGGATGGATGGGGCATCTGTTTTCTGACATCTGTTGTCTGACTTCAGAAGACATAGGAGGAGTGTGATGAAGAAAAGGGTTAAGGTTGCGGCAGTTCTTTTTGCTGGTGTAGCTTTCGGGATATTTCTGGTTGCTAAACTACATATTTTTCAGGCAGGATGTGCTCAGGAGCAGAGGCCTGTTGATAGTGGAGATATGGGCGGTTATCCCTCAGCTTTGGAGGAAAACACAATCAGGGTAGCTGAAACAGTAGGTAAGGCGGTAGTTTCTGTAAGTGTTGAGTCAACAGAAAAGAGCCAGATATTCGGGATGTCTCCTTTTGGAAGGGGTTATCAGGATGACTTTTTTAGCCAATTTTTTGGAGACTTTTTCGGCAATATCCCCAATATCCCCCAGAGAGGCTTTAAACGGATGGGGTTAGGTTCAGGAGTAATTATTGACAAAGAGGGATATATTTTAACTAACTACCATGTTATTGAAGGGGCGGATAAGATAAAAGTTAAGCTTTCTGACGGGAGGAAGTTTGACGGGGAAGTTAAGGGCAAAGACCCGCGGTCTGATTTAGCGGTAATCAAAATTAAGGCCCATAACTTGCCGATAGCTGAATTGGGAGATTCAACTATGTTGAAAACCGGTCAGTGGGTTATGGCTATAGGTAATCCTTTTGGTTTTGCCATTGAAGGAAGTAAGCCTACTGTGACGGCCGGTGTGGTCAGCGCTTTAAACAGAGATTTAGGTTCTTTCGGACGGAGAGACCGCAGTTATTCTGATTTAATTCAGACAGACGCGGCTATTAATCCCGGAAATTCCGGAGGCCCGTTAGTCGATATGGAAGGGAAAGTTATAGGTATTAATGTTGCTATTGTTACTACCAGCGGAGGGTACCAGGGGTTGGGTTTTGCTATTCCAATAAATAAAGCAAAACGAATTATGAATAAACTCATCAATGGAGAAGAAGTCCTTTACGGATGGCTGGGAGTAAGCATACAGGATTTAAATCAAGATTTAAAATCTTATTTTAAACTTAAAGAAGATAAAGGAGCCATTGTAGTCAGTGTTCTTGATTTGTCTCCCGCGAAAAAAGCAGGGCTTAAAGAGGGAGATTTAATAATCAGCTTTAACGGAAAGACAGTTGATGATATCAAATCTCTAATTGATATGGTTGGAAATTCATCTCCGGGGACAAAAATAACTTTGGGCATTTTACGCAGGGATAAGGCTATGAATGTGAAGGTTGTTTTAGGTAAACGGCCTATGGAAAATACCGGTGTTCAGGAAAGCGCTTCTAAGTTAGAATTTAGGGGAATGGAAGTCAGTGATATCAACCATGAATTACGGATGAGGCATAGGATTAATGAGGAGTCCGGCGTAGTGGTTACTTATGTTAAACCGGATTCTCCCGCGGATAAAGCCGGAATAATACCTTCTGATATAATCTTAAGCGTTGAAGGAAAGATTGTGAACAGTAGCCGTGATTTTCTAAACGAGGTTAAAGGTCTTAAAGGCAGCTGTCTTATTAGGACAAAAAGAGGTTTCTTTGTGGTTAAAGAAAAATAGGCCTGATTTTCTATGGATAAAGAATTAAGGCAGGCAAAGAATATCTCTTTTCGGCTTCTTAAGTTCAGGCCCCGCTCGGAGAAGGAACTTTCTTTTAGGTTAAAGATTAAGAAAATACCTGCCGGGACAATTAAGAAGGCTGTTTCTCTGTTAAAACAAGCAGGGTTTTTAAATGACCGTGAATTTGCCCGTTTCTGGATTAAAAGCCGGATAGAGGCAGGGTACGGGTTTGTGCGAATTGAAAAGGAGTTGAGGGAAAAGGGGGTTGATAGGGATTTAATTTTTGAAAGCATCAGCCTTTTTAGAAAAGAAACTGATTCTCTGGGGATAATCGAGGCGCTTGTTCAGAAAAGGGTTAAGAGGTACAGAAACAAAGGCAAATTGGATACTAAACGCAGGCTCTTTCAGTATTTAGGGGGAAGAGGTTTTGCCAGGAAAAATATTATCAGGGTATTAGAAGAACTTGATTATGAAGACATCTGAATTGCGTAAAACATTTCTGGAATTCTTCAGGTTTCACGGGCATAAGGTTTTTCCTTCGGATACGTTAGTTCCTAAAGATGACCCTACTCTTTTGTTCACTTCTGCAGGGATGAACCAGTTTAAAGATTATTTCTTAGGCAGGAAAAAAGATACTGATATGGCTGTTAGCTGTCAGAGATGTCTCAGGACAGGTGATTTGGATAATGTAGGGAAAACATCTTATCATCATACTTTCTTTGAGATGCTGGGAAACTTCTCTTTCGGCGGTTATTTCAAAGAAAAAGCCATCCTTTTAGCCTGGGAATTCTTAACTAAAGAGCTTAATTTAAAACCGGATGATCTTTGGGTGTCGGTATATTATGACGATAAAGACGCTTATCTTATTTGGAAAGAGACAATAGGTGTTTCTCCTGAAAAAATAATTAAGTTAGGAGCTGAGGATAATTTCTGGCCTTCAAATGCTTTAGTTGTTGGCCCTGACGGGCCCTGCGGGCCCTGTTCAGAGATATATTTTGACAGGGGAAAAGATAAAGGATGCGGGAGAAAGGGATGTTCGCCTTCCTGCGGCTGCGGCAGGTTTGTTGAAGTGTGGAACCTGGTTTTTACCCAGTTTAACCGGATAGGCGTAAATAAAGTTGAAGATCTCCCTTCAAAGAATATTGATACAGGTATGGGGTTGGAAAGGATGAGCGCTGTCCTTCAGGGGAAAGAGACTAATTTCGGGATTGATGTATTAATCCCTTTGGTAGATGAAGTCAGCCTTATCCTAAAAGGAAATGATTCAAGGTTAATTAATGCTGTTTCTGACCATATCAGGGCAGTTACTTTCGCGGTTTCAGACGGAGTATACCCTTCTAATGAAAGCCGGGGGTATGTCATAAGAAGGATTTTGCGGAGAGCTTTATGGTTTGGTTTTTCTCTGGGAAGGAAAAAGCCTTTTCTGTATAAATTAGTCCCTTTAATTTCTGATTTATACAAGGATTTTTATCCCGAAGTATTTGACAACAAAGAGGCCATATCAAAGATTATTCTTTCTGAAGAAGAGAGGTTTATTTCTACCCTAAAAAAGGGGAAAGAAATTTTGTTTTCTTATATTGATTCAGCTATTGAAAAAGGCAGGGATACTATTTCAGGTAAAGATTCATTTCTTCTTTACGATACTTACGGTTTTCCCTGTGAACTTACTGAGAATATAGCCCGGGAAAAAGGCCTGAAGGTTGATATAGAAGGGTTTAATTCTCTTTTGAATGAGCAGAAAGAATTTTCCCGGAAAAAGAGCGGGTTTGACGAATCTGTTTTTGCCGATAAAGGTATTAACTTAGGCGTTTCTACAGAGTTTACAGGGTATGATTGTTTAGAGGTGGAGGCGTTTATTAAGTATATTTTAAAGGGGGAAGAAGTCCTTGATGGCTATTCCGGTGGAGATACTGTTGCTTTGGTTTTAGATAAGACTTCTTTTTACCCTCTTTCCGGAGGGCAATTGGCTGATAAAGGGGTAATCGAAAATAATGGAGGAGATGAGTTTGTCTTTATTGTTGATAAAGCAGAGAAGTTAGATAAAGCTATTTTGCATATCGGGAGGATAAAGCGGGGGCAGTTAAAAAAAGGCCTTAAGGTTAAGGCTTTGGTGAATAAAGAAAGAAGGAGGGCTTTAGCCAGGGCGCATACTTCTACTCATCTTCTTCAGGCGGCTTTACGCAGGGTTTTGGGCAGCCATGTCCGGCAGCAGGGGTCATTTGTGGATGAAGACTTTCTCAGGTTCGATTTCAACCATATTAAAGGTTTAGATTCAAGGGAGATTAAGCTGGTTGAAGAAGAAGTAAATACTAAGATAGCAGAGAATATTCGAGTTAATAAAATATCTCTATCGTTTGAAGATGCTAAAAAAGAAGGAGCTTTAGCTTTTTTTGAAGAGAAATATTCGGAGAAGGTCCGGATGGTTGTTGTTGAAGGCGTGAGCAAAGAATTATGCGGAGGAACTCATTTAGAACGTACTTCTGAAGCTATGATTTTTATGGTTGCGGGCGAGTCTTCGATAAGCAGCGGTGTCCGGAGAATTGAAGCTGTTACAGGGAGAAAAGCGGTTGAGCAGGCGGTTAATTACAGGGAGAGGCTTAGAGTGTTAAGCAGTGCGGCAAAGGTTCCGGCTGACCGCTTAGACGATTATATCCAGGAGCTTATTGCTAAGAATAAACAGAATGATAAAGAATTGTTTAATTTGCGCAGGAAACTGTTTGAAGAGTCTGAATCAGAGAAGATATTGTCTTCGGGGCATGTTTTAAAGAATGGGGTTAATCTCTATATCTTTGAATTGAAGAACGTCCTTCCTGATTTCTTGAGGCTGAGTTTAGACCTTTTGAGAAAAAGGCGGAAAGATAAATCGGTTTTTCTCGGGTTTCTGTCCAGGGAAGAAAAGATTGTCCTTAATATGGCGGCAACTAAAGATTTGGCGGATAAGGGTTTTTCCTGCAAGGAAGCTTGTTCAAAGATTTCCTTAGGGTTTGGCGGTTCAGGCGGGGGCAGGCCTGATTTCGGTTTTGCCGGAATGAAACAGAGTAAAAATATCTCTTCTAAAAGCATTAAAGATTCAGCTGAGAAGATAATTAAGGAACTGTTATGAAATGCTTGTCTTATCATCCTGGCGGATAACAGTTCCTGATCGCGGCGATTAATATTTGATTACGGAGATTAAAATTGTCAATGTTTTTCAATCGTTGTAATTTTCTGATAATCATTGTAATCAGTCGTTGGTATATAATGCAGCAACGGCTTGGAAGTATGGTAAAGATATGAAAGTAATAAAGCCTAATTGCCGGAGTTTTAAGAAAGTGGTTGACCGTAATAACCGCCGGAATAAACGCGTAGTTAATAAAGTAACTGATATTATATCTAATGTCCGGCAGAGGCGGGACCAGGCTTTGCTGGAATATACTAACAAGTTTGACAAAGTAAAGTTGTCTGTCAAGGACTTAAAAGTGAGTGAACGGGAAATAAACGCTTCTTTTCAGGGGCTGGATTCTGCAATGATTTTAGCCCTTAAAGAGGCTATTGACAATGTATTTAAGTTTTACAAAAAACAGCTTCCTAAAAATTTTAAGCTTAAAACCGATGAAGGCCGAAAAATCGAAGAGAAATTCCTTCCTTTGGAGAGGGTAGGGATATATATTCCCGGCGGGCAGGCGCCTTTGGTTTCGTCTGTATATATGTGCGCGATACCGGCGATTGTTGCCGGAGTTAAGGATTTGGTTTTAACCTCTCCTCCTGATAAGAAAGGTTTTTTAAATCCCTATATTTTAGCCGTTGCTTCTATATTGAAGATTAAAGAGGTTTATAAAGTAGGAGGCGCTCAGGCTGTTGCAGGGTTGGCAGTAGGCACCGATACTATAAAGAGAGTGGATAAGATTGTTGGCCCGGGGAATGAGTATGTTACTGAAGCTAAACGCCAGCTCTTTGGCACAACCGGCATTGATATGCTGGCAGGGCCTTCAGAAATAGCCATTGTTGCCGGTAAGAAAGCTAACTTGGATTATATTGTCAAAGATTTAGAAGCCCAGACTGAACATAGGTCAGGCATAGGTTTAGTTGTTGTTTTAAGCAAGCCGGTTTTTAACCAGCTGAAGAAGGTTAATATTCCGAATTCTTATCTGGTTAAGGCGGCGAATATTGATGAAGCGGCAGGCATTATAAATGATTTTGCCCCTGAACATTTGGAAGTAATGGTTCCTAACCCTTCGGGGTTTGTTAAGAAAATACATAATGCAGGAGCTATTTTTATAGGAGATTATTCTCCTGTTCCTTTGGGGGATTATATAGCCGGGCCCAGCCATGTCCTTCCTACTTCTGAAACTGCCCGGTTTTTTTCGGGGTTAGGCGTCTATGATTTTTTAAAACGTGTGCACGTGGTAAGTTATTCCAAAAAAGCTTTAGTTAAAGACGTCAACTTTTTAGAAAAAATAGCAGGGTTAGAAGGGATGACAAAGCATATTGAGAGCGTTAAAGTCAGGCTCTAATGGCAAATGGCAAATGGATATTGGATATTGGTTAATACACCTGCGCGGTGGGACAGAGTTAAGGTAGAGCGAAGTTCAGATTAATAATTTAAGATTTTAAGCGGTTTTTTCTTCGTATTACTCAAAAAAGTCTGCTATAGCGTAATTTTTTGAAGATATTTTTTGAATTCAGCATGTTGATAAATAGTATGAAAAATGTTCCTACTTTGGTAGGAAAAGGAGGTAGAAATTTTGCTTAAAACAACCAAGATAGCCATTAGATTGCCAAAGGAAGATTCTAATCGCATTGAAGAAATCAGAAAGAAATCAGGAATACAGCGCAGTACAATTATTGATACGGCAATTCGTTTTTGGCTCAAAGCCATAGAGGACAAGAAAATGATAAGACAGTATGAGGAAGGTTACAAGAAAAAACCGGAGTGTTTAGAAGAGATAAAGGCAATGGAACGGGCTTCTGCTGAGGCATTTGAGGAGGATGGCTGGAAATGAGGAGGGGCGAAGTTTGGTAGGCAAAACAGCCTGATCCTATTGGCAGGCGTCCTGTTGTTTTACTTTCTCGTGACGAGGCCTATAGCGTGTGTAATGCCGTAACCATTGCTCAAGTTACAACCACGGTTCGTAATATTCCGGTAGAAGTCCCTTTAGATAAGAAAGATGGGTTGCCCAAAGGATGTGTGGTAAGTCTTAATACAATTACTACTATAAGAAAAGCCATGCTTTTAGAAAGAATCTGCGTCTTAAAGACAGAGAAAATTAACCAGATTGACAGGGCAATTAAATTTGCTTTATCTCTGTGAAACGGCGGATGGCTAATAGTAAACGGCAAATAGCGAATGACGCATTGAGGAGGGGTATTATGAGAAAAGCTAAGGTAGTCAGAAAGACAAAAGAGACCAAAATTGAAGTTAGTTTGAATCTTGACGGGGCCGGCAGGCAGAGCATTTCTACAGGGATAGGATTTTTAGACCATATGCTTTCTTTGACGGCTAAGCACGGACTGTTTGATTTACGGCTTAAGGCAAAAGGCGATTTAGAGATTGATATTCACCATACTAATGAGGATGCGGGTATTACTTTAGGCGAAGCCTTTAACAAAGCCATAGGTGATAAGAAAAGGATCAGGCGGTTCGCGTCAAGTTTTGTAGTGTTGGATGAAGCTCAGGCTAAGGTTGTAATTGATGTAAACGGCAGGCCGTATATAGATATTACTCCCAAGAGATTAAGGCTGAAGGCCGAAGGGTATTCCTACAATTATTTCAAGCAGTTCCTGCGGGCATTTATAAATTCTTTTCCGGTTACTCTTCACATTGATATTCTTAAAGGAGAGGATTTCCACCATATTTTAGAATGTTGTTTTAAGGCCTTAGGTTTAGCTCTTGATGAGGCTCTTCTTATTGACTCAAGGAAGGAAGGCCTGCCCACCACTAAAGGCAAGTTATGATTCAGGTTATTCCTGCCATTGATTTGATTGAAGGGAAAACTGTCCGTTTAAGGCAGGGAAAGTTGAATGAAAAGAAAATCTATCCTGACAAGCCTCTCGATTTAGCCAAACATTTTGAACAGATAGGAGCCGAGTATCTTCACCTGATAGATTTAGACGCGGCATTTAATAGGGGTGATAACCTTAAAGTAATTGAGAAAATAATATCTGCTACCGGCCTAAAAGTTGAGATAGGAGGGGGAATTAGGTTGAGGGAAAAGGCTGAATATCTTATTGACGCGGGAGCTGACAAGGTTATTTTAGGGACAAAAGCTTTTGAGGATAAAGTTTTTTTTAAATCTTTACTAACCGATTATCCCGATAAAATTGTTTTAGGAGTTGATGTTAAGAACGGCCGGCCTTTGATAAGAGGATGGCAAGAAACATCAGATATAGATTTGACTTCTTTTCTTAAAGATATGGAGGCATCAGGGCTTAGATGGATAGTTTATACCGATGTTTCAAGAGACGGGACATTAGAAGGGGCTAATTATCAGGCAGTGAGCGGATTGAATAATTTTCTTTCTTTAAATATCGTAGCTTCCGGAGGAGTTAAGGGAATTGAGGATATTGAGAAGTTGGATAGTTTGGGGATTTGGGGAGTTATTGTGGGGAAAGCTTTTTATGAGGGGAGCCTTGATTTGAAGCAGGCCTTTTCCAATTTTAAGGGAGGAAAATGATGAGTGATAATACAGGATTGAATATTGTTTCAGAGTTGAAGTACGACAGCAGAGGCCTGATTCCGGCGATTGTCCAGGATTATGAGACTAAGGATGTTTTAATGTTGGCTTATATGAACGAGGAATCTTTGAAAATAACGCTTAAAGAGGGAAGGACCTGTTTTTATTCCCGGTCGCGCCGGGTTTTATGGCGGAAAGGAGAGACTTCCGGCCATATTCAGATAGTTAAGAGTATTTCTTATGACTGTGATAAAGATACCCTTTTAATTGAAGTTAATCAGACAGGCCCAGCCTGCCATACCGGAAACAGGAGCTGTTTTTTTCGTAAGATTGTTTGAGAGTTATGGATAAGTTTAATATTACTCCCAATTTGGACAAGTTTCTTAAAGCTGTTAAAAGATACAGCCTGATTCCTTTATCTTTGGATTTGGGGGGAGACTTCATAACGCCCATTCAGCTCTGCCAAAAAGTTAAAGATAAAAAATACAGCTTTCTTTTAGAATCGGTTGAAGGAGAAGAAAAAATCTCACGTTTTTCTTTTGTGGGGTTTAATCCTTTATTCCTTCTAAGCAGTAAAGGCAGGAATGTTGAAATAACTGATTTCATTAAATCGAAAGTTGACAAGTTTTCTTCTCCTCTGTCTCCTTTAGACGAACTGCGATTTCTGATGAAAAGATTTAAAGCTTATCCTGTAAAGGGGACGCGGTTTTCCGGAGGATTTGTAGGTTATTTGGGTTATGATAATGTCCGTTTTTTTGAACCTGTGCTCAATTTTCAAGACAGGATTGAGGATTCTGAGAGCAGGTTTGTTTTCTGCAAGTACTTTTTTATTTTTGACCATAAAGAGAAAAAGGTAAAAGCCGTTTCTTTTGTCTCCCTGCCTTCCAGGGTAAAGATAGAGGAAGCCTCTTCTTTGTATAGGGAAGAAAAGAAAAACCTCCTCAATCTTATTGATTATTTTTCTAAGAGCAAAGCCTTGAATCCTCTTAATTTCTTAAGGCGGAAGGTCAAAGTTAAATCTAACTTCAGTAAAAAAGAATTTTCTTCGCTGGTGAAAAGGGCTAAGGAGCATATAAAAAAGGGAGATATTATCCAGGTTGTCCCCTCCCAAAGATTTTCCACAGGGTATAAAAAAGATCCTTTTCTTATCTACCGTTATTTGAGGGTTTTGAATCCTTCCCCTTATATGTATTATCTTAATTTCGCGGATAAACAGGTTATTGGAGCTTCTCCGGAGATGCTCTTGCGTTGTGAGGGAGATACGGTTATTACTCGGCCTATCGCCGGGACAAGAAGAAGGGGCAGGGATGAGCGGGAAGACATAGCTTTAGAAAAAGAACTGCTGTCTGATCCTAAAGAAAAGGCTGAGCATATTATGCTTGTTGATTTAGGACGGAATGATATCGGCAGAGTATCTGAAGGGGGAAAAGTAAACATTTCTTCGTTTATGAAGGTAGAGAGGTTTTCTCATGTAATGCATATTGTCAGTGAAGTCAAAGGGAAATTGGATAAGGGAATGAATTCGTTTTCCGCTTTGAAGGCTTGTTTTCCCGCCGGGACTGTAACCGGAGCTCCTAAAATAAGAGCTATGCAGATAATAGACGAGTTGGAGCGATCTCCCCGGGGAATTTATGCCGGGTGCGCGGGGTATTTTTCTTTTAACGGGAACATAGATACGGCTATTGTTATCCGGACAATCGTAGTTGAGAAAAATAAAGCCTATGTTCAGGCCGGAGGAGGAATAGTCTTAGATTCCAAGCCGGAGAAAGAATATATTGAAACTGTTAACAAAGCAAAAGCCCAGTTAGTGGCTATTGAATATGCCTTAGGGATGTAGAAAAAACCCATTTGCAACATTTCTGTTTGTAACACTTTTGTTTCATTCAGGATTTTATAAATTTTGCTTGACAGAATAAAGCCAATATGTTAGAGTTGTCTAACATATAAAGGAATGTCTAAATATTCCGGGATAAATATGAAGAAAAAGAAATTAAGTTCGAATATGGAAGATTATTTGGAGGCAATAGCTGTCGCTAAAAAAAGAAACGGGGTTGCCAGGGTAAAAAATATCGGCAGCTTTTTGAAGGTAAAGACTTCAAGCGTAACAAGCGCTTTGAATACTCTTTCTAAGAAAGGGCTTGTTGTTCATGAACGGTATGGATATATAGAATTGACTCCGGATGGGAAGACGGTAGCAGAGAGTGTTTTGAAGCGGCATAATGTGTTAGTTAAGTTTCTTGTCAAGATTTTGAGAATAGGGGAAAAAACTGCTGTAGAAGATGCCTGCAAGATGGAACATGCGGTCAGCTCTAAAACTTTCCATAAGCTGACAGAATTTATCAGGTTTACTGAATTAGGGTTGAATGGCCGTGAGCCGGAATGGCTTAAGAATTTTGATTATTATCTAAGAACCGGCAGGAAGCCCAAATGTAAAGTAATTGCTGCAAAAAAGAAGGGCACGCCTCTTAATTAACATTTTTTTTGGGGATAATGTTAGAGAAGTCTAACATAGTTTTACCAGCAAAACTTTGGGATATTGACCTGGCGTTTTATCTCAGAAGAATGGTAGAACGGTAAATCCCGTTAGAAAGCTTTGTTTTCCAACGGGATAAAGGCGGAATAAAGATGTATTTATTAAGTGAGTTAGCAAGAGGAGAAACAGGCAGAATCGCGGGGATAAAAGGAGGATGGGGTATCAGGCATAAGCTTTTATTAAAAGGCATAAAGGAAGACAGTATTGTTAGAATGATATCTTCCGGCCGCGGCCCGGTTGTAATTGAAGTTGAGAAAAATATGGTTGCTTTAGGCAGAGGCATGGCGCAGAAGATTCTGATAGGAAAAGGATGACTCTGAGCAGGATAAGATTTTTTAGTTAAGTATTTAA
>CAZSRG010000003.1:0-2801 GCA_964609315.1 uncultured Planctomycetia bacterium | reverse complement strand
AAAAACTATCGCAGATGAAATATGGAGAAAAAGGCATTGTGAAGGATATTGATGATGATTTGAAAGAAAGAATAGCAGGTATGGGTATTAGAATTGGTAAAGGGCTCAAAATGATCACTAAACAACCGATGAAAGGCCCGGTGGTGGTATTAGTAGATGGGGCGAGGACGTCTTTAGGAGCAGGCATAGCTGATAAGATTAAAGTGGAGGTGGGAGAATGAAGATATTATTAATGGGCAATCCCAATGTTGGTAAAAGCGCCCTTTTTAACCGTTTAACCGGGGCAAATGTTATTGAATCAAATTATCCCGGGACAACTGTTGATTATACAAAAGGCTATATGCAGATGGGAAACAAAGATATTGAAGTTGTTGATGTTCCCGGCACATTTTCTCTTGAGCCAAAAGATAAAGCGGAAGAGGTATCTGTAAAGATGCTTGAGGAAAACAGAGGCGCGATTGTAATATCTGTAATTGATTCTTCCAAGATAGAGCGCGGCCTTTACCTGACGTTTGAAATTATAGAAAGGGGCTATCCTCTTCTTTTGGCCTTGAATATGTGGGACATAGCTGAGAGTAAAAATATATATATTGATGTAAAAAAGCTGCGGGAGATTCTTAAAGTTCCTGTCCTTCCCACAATGGCGGTAAGCGGGAGAGGAATTAAGGAATTAGTGCTGAAAATAGAAGAAGCTAAATCTACGGAAATAGATAAAATTCTTGAAAAGGAGGCAAAATGAAAAGGTTGAGCCTGGAAGAACGCTGGAATTTGATTGAGAGGATAACGCAAAAAGTAGTCAAATCCGGAAAATATAAATATAAGCTAAAAGACGCGATAGGCGAAATTACCGTGAGGCCTTTGACCGGTATACCAATCGCAATCGCTGTTCTTTATGGGTTCTGGAGTATATTCGGTTCTTTTGCCGGGACTTTGTGCACGGATGGATTTTTGGTCAAATTATTTGATGCCCATTGGCTTCCCTGGATACAAAACCATTTTCCTCAAAGCCCTCACTGGCTTTATTATCTCCTTGTTGGAGATCCAACGGCAACAAATTCTTTCGAAGCTTTTGGAGCTTTGACTTCAGGGCTTTTTGTTCCTTTTGGAGTTGTTCTGCCGGCTATATTCATCTTCTATTTGATGATTACATTGTTAGAAGACGTGGGGTATATGCCAAGGTTAGCGGTGCTTGTGGATACGGTCCTGCATAAAATCGGGCTTCACGGATTCGCGATTGTTCCTTCAATCCTTGCTCTTGGATGTAATGTGCCGGCAGTAGCGGCGACGAGAGTCCTTGAAACAAGGAAGCAGCGTTTTATGATGATGGCGCTTTTGGGGGTATTTATTCCCTGCGGCGCGCAAATCGGGATTATGCAGGATGTCCTTCCTCATTATGTGGGGCCGATTATGCTTTATCTTCTTTTAGGATATTTTGTCTTTGGATTTATATTGAACAAAATCATTCCCGGGAAATCACCGGAGATTTTAATAGACATACCGCCTTATCAAATGCCGACGAGGCGGAACGTAACAAGAAAAGTAAAAATGAGGGTAGGCGGGTTTTTAAAAACCGCCGTTCCTTTTGTCCTCTTAGGCTGTATAGTTGTAGGTATATTATATATAGCGGGAATTATGGACTGGCTGGCAGAAGCATTCGCTCCTGTTTTAACAAAATGGTTTGGAGTGCCGAAAGAAACAGTAGGGCCGCTAATCGCGGCATTTTTAAGGAAAGATTTAGCTGTTGCCCAGCTTACGGCTATAAAGATGACAAAGTACCAGTTGATGACCTCAGTGGTCCTGATTTCCATATATTTTCCTTGTTTAGCGACGTTCGCGATGATGCTGAAAGAAGGATGGCGGGAATTACTCGGTGCTTTAGCAGTTCTTGCGATAGCATCGTTTGCCTGGGGAGGGCTTCTTCATTTGATATGGATTTTAATGGGATCAGCGTAAAACGGAGGAATAAAATGAATGAGAAATTAGCAAAAACATATTTTGGGATTTTAGGTATAGCCACGTTTATATCGGGAATTGTTGATTTGATTGTTACTTTTGGAGGAGGTAATTTCTCCTATGGGATTTTACAGATACCCAATGACGGGTTTAGAGGCGGATGGGGCGGCCTGGTTGTGTTGTCTGCGGGATTCTTTTACCTTTCCGGGATTAAAAAGATTTCTCAGATACGCCAGTTCGCTAAAGTAGCAGCAGGCAGCATTTTAATATGGGTTATGGCTGGAACAGATGTATTTGGTATGATTTGCAGTTCAATCCCCGGGCCTGAGGACGGCCCCTGGTTTAATACTTTGGGAGGGTTTCTGGGAACATATGCTCCGCCGTATCCTCCGGCAATATTCCTTTTGCCCTTTTCTTTCGCGGTAATCTATTATGTTGGGAAATATTTTAGGACTGCTAATAAATAAAGGGAAGAAAGTTTAGAGGAAGATGAGAGAAACAGCCCAAGAAATAAACATAAAACAGGATGTTTTAGAAGAGATATTAAAATCTATTCGGCAAATAAATTACGGGGAGGTGGTAATAACTATTCATAACTCAAAAATAGTGCAGATTGAGAGAAAGGAAAAGAAGAGATTTCAAGGTTAGGCAGGCAGCCGCACAGGCGGAGCCACACAGGAAGCGTACCAGCGCGCCAGTCACCAGCGCACCAGTATATTTCGGCGGTGCTCAAGTGCTCTGGTGAACTGGTGAAGCAAAGCAGACCGACTGGACAACCAGAGGTGCTCGTTAAAATGAGGAGGTAAATGTGATGTTAAAAAGGTTGTTTAGCTGGCTTTTTGTTTTTG
>CAZSRG010000002.1:15351-54353 GCA_964609315.1 uncultured Planctomycetia bacterium | reverse complement strand
AAACAATCTGTAATTGTTACTAAAAGTTTATCCCGCAAAATAAGCCGGGACGGCAAAACTATCTATTTTATTCCAGCTGTCCTCTTTAATAAGTTTTTAACAAACGGAATAGGGGTCAAGTCTGGATTTGACACTTAATCAGCAGAGTGTTATTATACAAAGTATGGCAAGGCCTTTAAGAGTAGAATATCCTGGAGCATGGTATCATGTTTTAAATCGGGGGAGAAGGAAAGAAGAAGTCTTCTTTCAAGAGTCCGATTATCTTATGTTCATGGATATACTGGGAGAATGTACAGATACATTTAACCTGGAAGTCCACGCCTATTCGTTAATTCCCAACCATTATCATTTACTGATAAGAACTCCAGATGGTAATTTATCCCGGATCATGCGGCATATAAATGGAAGTTATACACAAAAAATTAATCGCCGGTATGGATTTGAGGGTAGTTTATTTAAGGGGAGATTTAAATCGATATTGGTAGAAGAAGAAACCTATTTATTAGAGCTTGTAAGATATATTCACAGAAATCCATTAAAGGCGGGGCTTGAAAAAAAACTAGGAGAGTATAGATGGACGAGTCATTATGGGTATAATAATAAAAAAAAGAGGCCGGCATGGCTAAATGTCGAGACTGTATTACGATATTTTAGTGAATACGATAGAGAAGCTTTAAGAAGAATGAACGCATTTATTAGAAAAGCCCCACCCAGAGATTTGGAAAAGAGGTTAGGAAGTTTGAACTGGCCGGCGATATTAGGGGGGAATAAATTTATAGAGAAAGTAAGAAAGAAAATAAAAGGTAAAAAGATAGATAAGTCAGAGGTTCCTCAATATAAAAAGAGTTTTAAAAATATGGGAACGAAGGAAATCATAGGAAAAATATTGGAAGAGTATAAGATAGGAGAAGAAATGTTTTACAGGAAACGGGATAAAAGAAATGCAAATATAAAAAAAGGGTATATATATGTATGCCGTAGGTATTTGCAGAAGACTAACCGAGAGATTAAAGAGAGTTTAGGAGAGATATCGTTATCTTCCGTCAGCAAACAGTATAATTCGGCGGTTAATGAAATAAAAGTAAAAGAAGGATGTTGTTCTGATGCAATGAGAATAAAGGAACTAATAAAGTGTTAGTTCCAGACTTGACCCCTTTGTTTGATAAAATAGCTGTAAGATTTTTCTAAATGTGGTATTATATTGCCTTTTAAAGGAGAGGTTCGGTAGTTTTAGGGTATGGTAGAAAAGATTTCTTCGCGAAAAGATTGGGTTGCTGTCATCGATTTAGGTTCTCAGTATACCCATCTTATCGCCCGGAGAATCAGAGAGTTAGGGGTTTATTCAGAGATCATTCCTTATAGTATCAATTCTCATCGTCTTTCTTCACGTTCGCCTTCGGCAATTATTCTTTCCGGAGGTCCGGCCAGTCTAACTTTAACTGAAAGCCCTGTTTGTGATAAGGGGATATTGGAATTGGGAGTTCCGGTTTTAGGTATTTGTTACGGCGCTCAACTGATTGCTAAACTTTTTGGGGGAAAAGTTTCCAAAAGCGTCAACCGCGAATACGGCAAGACATTAATGTTTGTGAAGTCTAAACAGGGTTTATTCAGAGGTTTATCTTCAAAGGAAACCGTGTGGATGAGCCATGCTGACAGGGCGGATACCCTTCCTGAAAGTTTTAAAGTAATTTCTTTTACCGATAATACTCCGATAGCCGCGTTTGAAGATAAAGAAAAGAAGGTTTACGGCCTGCAGTTTCATCCTGAAGTCGCGCATACTCCAAAGGGCAGTAAGATATTAAAGAATTTTGTAATCGGGATATCTAAGTGCGAAAGAAGCTGGGATATGTCTTCTTTTATTGACAATGCCGTTGAAGAGATAAGAAATAAGACAGGAAAAAGGAAAGTCTTTTGCGCTTTAAGCGGAGGAGTTGATTCTTCGGTCCTGGCAGTATTGCTTAACAAAGCGGTAGGAAAGAATCTTCTTTGCCTGTTTATTGATAACGGGCTTCTGCGCAGGGATGAAGCAAGTATTATCGAAAGAAGGTTTAGAAAAAAGTATAAGATTAATCTTAAAGTAGTTAAGGCGGAGAAGGTATTTTTAGACAGGCTTAAGGGGGTATCTAATCCTGAGAGGAAAAGAAAAATAATCGGCCGGCTTTTTATCCAATTGTTCGAGAAAGAGGCTAAACGGATGGACATTCTCGGGCGGGGAAAAAATAAGCATAAGCCTTTTTTAGCCCAGGGGACATTATATCCTGATGTTATTGAGTCTATGTCTCCCTGGGGAGGGCCGTCGGCTACGATAAAAACTCATCATAATGTAGGAGGACTGCCTAAACGCCTGAATTTTGAACTGATAGAGCCCTTTAAATTCCTGTTTAAAGATGAGGTAAGGGCTTTAGGCAGAGAATTAGGCTTGCCTGATGAAGTCGTTTCCCGCCATCCTTTCCCCGGGCCGGGATTGGCAGTAAGAGTGTTAGGGCAGGTTACTAAAGAGAAATTGGATATTCTCAGGTCTGCTGACTGGATTTTAATAGATGAAATTAAGAAAGCCGGAATGTACAATAAGCTCTGGCAGGCTTTTTGTGTTTTCTTGCCGGTTAAAACGGTAGGTGTAATGGGAGATGAAAGGACATATGATAATGCTGTTGCTGTCCGGGTTGTTGAGAGTACTGATGCTATGACTGCCCGTTGGGCGAAATTGCCTTATTCTTTACTGGAGAAAGTTTCCGGCCGAATAATTAACGAGGTTAAAGGGGTAAACAGGGTTGTTTATGATATATCATCCAAACCTCCAAGCACAATTGAATGGGAATGAGGACTTAAATTGATAAATTGCTAAGCGCCAAGAGCAAAGCGCAAAGGGCAAAGCGCTAAGAGCCAAGAGCCAAGAGCAAAGAGCTAAGAGCTAATTGTTACTGGTGACTGGTGCTCTGGTGTATACGGGTATTTTTAACAATTTAACCATTTAGCAGTTTGACAGTTTAACAATAAGATATTCTGTTTTCTGTCTATCTGTTTTCTGTCATCTGGTATCTAATTCTAATAAAGTCGGAGGCAGATAATGTTTACAGCGGAAGTAAAAGTTGCTTTAAAACCTATTGTGTCTGACCCTCAGGGCCTGGCGGTTAAACATGCTTTAGAGAATTTAGGTGTTTCGGGGATTGAAGATGTCCGAATGGGTAAGATTGTAAAAATAACCCTTGATGCTGAGAGTAAAGAGAAAGCGGTATCTACTGTTGAAGATATGTGCCGCAAGCTCCTGGCAAATCCTATCATTGAAGACTACAGTTTTGAAGTCGCGGAGCAGGATGATAATCGGGGAATAAAAAAGTGAAGGTTGGAGTCATTGTTTTTCCGGGGTCAAATTGCGACAGGGATTGTTTTTATGTTGTTAAAGAAGTCTTAAAAGAAGAAGTCAGCTATGTTTGGCATCAGGAGGATGCTCTTGATGAATTTGACTGTTTAATCTTACCCGGCGGGTTTAGTTATGGCGACTATTTAAGAGCCGGAGCAATTGCCCGCTTTTCAAAGGTTTTAAATTCTGTTAAGAAATTTGCCGATAAAGGTAAAATAGTTATAGGTATCTGCAACGGGTTCCAGGTCCTTTTAGAATCAGGGCTTCTTCCCGGGGCTATGCTGAGGAATAAAAACACACATTTTATCTGCAGGTATGTTTATGTAAGGGTTGAGAGTAACAGGTCTCCTTTTACTAACCTCTGTAGAGAAGGCCAGGTCTTAAAAATACCAATTGCTCACAATGAAGGTAATTATTATATAGAAAACTCGCGGTTATCTGAACTTAAAAGCAACAAACAGGTAGTTTTTAGGTATTGTGATAAAGAAGGAAAAGTTTCTTTGGACTCAAACCCTAACGGAGCATTGTATAATATAGCCGGTATCAGCAATAGAGAAGGGAATATCTTAGGAATGATGCCTCATCCTGAACGCTGTTCCGAAAGCATCTTAGGTTCTCAGGACGGGCTTTTGATTTTTAAATCAGTGGTTAAATGGATACAAAACAATAAAGGGGATAAAACACCTAAAATTCAAATATTATAAAATCCCAAATAAATCCAAAACCCCAAACTCAAAACAGGAGATGACTTCTTTTGGATTTTGAAATTGGGATTTATTCTGTGGTATTTAAAGCTTTATTAAATCATGATCACTCCCGAAATATATAAAGGATTGGGGTTGGATGATTTTGCTTACAAGCGAATCCTGAGTTTGTTAGGCAGAGAGCCTACTTTCACCGAGCTTGCTATGTTTTCAGTCGAGTGGTCGGAACACTGCGGGTATTGCCATTCCCGGCAATGGTTAAAACTCCTTCCTAAGAAAGGGCCTTTCAAGGTTTTAGTGGGCGAGGATTCAGGAGGGATTGTTATTGACGGCCTGGCTGTGGTTTTTAAAGCTGAAAGCCATAACCATCCTTCTCAGGTGGAGCCTAAACAAGGAGCGGCAACAGGGATAGGCGGGATACTGAGGGATATTTTTACTGCCGGAGCAAGGCCGGTTGCTCTTTTGGATTCTTTGAGGTTTGGTCCTCTTTCAGATTCCTACAGCAGGTATCTCTTGAAAGGGGTTGTTGACGGGATACAGAGTTATGGTAACTGCGTAGGTGTGCCTACTGTGGGCGGAGAGATCTATTTTAATGAGAGTTATAAAGGTAACTGTTTGGTTAATGTTATGTGTGTGGGGTTAGCTCCGGAAAGCAATCTTATGCGGGCTAAGGCTTCCGCGGGGAATTCTATTATGTATGTAGGTTCTGCCACCGGAAGGGACGGTATCGGGGGATGCAGTGTTTTAGCTTCCGCGGAGTTTTCAGAAGGAGAAGAAAAACGCCCTTCTGTCCAGATAGGAGACCCTTTTACCGAAAAGTGCCTGATAGAAGCCACTTTAGAGATTATTAATTCCGGGTATGTCTTAGGTATTAAAGATATGGGGGCTGCCGGCCTTACCTGTTCTATTTCCGAGATGGCTTTAGCAGGAGATGCCGGTATGGATATAGATTTAGATAAAGTCCCGCTTAGGGAAAAAGGTATGCAGGCCTGGGAAATAATGATGTCTGAATCTCAGGAAAGAATGCTTGTTTGTGTTAAGGCGGGCAAGGAACCTGATATTGAGAAGATATTTGCCAAATGGCAGCTTAACGCGGCTGTTTTAGGAAAAGCCACAGGTGATGGTATTATCAGGATTAAAAGCGGGGGAAAGCCTATTGTTGAAGTCAAGGCTGAATTTTTAGCTGAAGCTCCTATGTATGAGGTAAAGGGGAAGAAGCCTGAAGGCATAGAAGAGTTGAACCGGCTGGATATGAAATCTTTGCCTGTTTCGGGAAAGTTTAATGAAGAGTTGTTAACTCTTTTATCTTCGCCTAATGTTGCCAGTAAACAGCAGGTTTATGAGCAGTATGACCATATGGTTGGAGTAGATACGGTGTCTCTGCCCGGTTCGGATTCGGCTGTGGTGAGAATAAAAGGGATAGAGAAAGGATTAGCCATAACTACGGATTGTCCCAGTAAATACTGTTTTTTAGACCCCTTTAGAGGCAGTCAAATAGCTGTTGCTGAAGCTGTGAGGAATTTGGTTTGTTCGGGAGCAAAACCTGCCGGATTGACTGACTGCCTGAATTTCGGTAATCCGGAAAGGCCGGATCGGTACTGGTATTTTGAACGATGCGCCGAAGGGATTATTTCCGCTTGTGAAGCCTTTAATATTCCGGTAGTCAGCGGGAATGTATCTTTCTATAATGAAAGCCCTGAGGGCCAGATTTATCCTACTCCTATGATTGGTATGGTTGGGATAATTGACGATATTAATAAAACCTGTACTCAGGAATTCAAACGGGAAGGTGATATTATAATCCTTTTGGGAGAGAACAAGGATGAATTGGGAGGGTCTGAATGGCTGGAAAGAGCGCATAATTTGGTAAAAGGGCCTGTTCCTTCAATTGATTTAGAGAAGGAAGCCGCGTTAGAAAAAACTGTTTTAGAAATTATTGATAAAGGATTGGTTCATTCAGCTCATGATTGTTCCGAAGGAGGTTTAGCCGTGGCTCTTGCTGAATGCTGTGTCTCCGGCAGAGATAGAATGACAGGGGCAGTTATTGCGGGATTAGATTTCAATATGCGTAAGGACGCGGTTCTTTTTGGCGAGGCGCAATCAAGGATAGTTGTAAGCTGTCCAGTAGAATCGGTTGAGGAGGTAAAAAGAATAGCAAAGAGAAACAATGCTCCTTTTCGAGTTATAGGCAGGACAGGAGGAGATGCCCTGAAAATTTTAGATTCGGGGAAATATATAATAAATCTAAAATTGGATAATGTCCGGAATGTTTGGTCCAATTCGCTGGCAGAATATTTGGCGGTTGGCAAATAGGTTAGAAAATGGTTGCGGTAATCGATTATGGTTTAGGTAATTTACGCAGTGTAAGCAAAGCCTTAGAATTGGCTGGGGCTGATGTTATTGTTACCTCAAAGCCTGAAGAAATCATTAAAGCAAAAGGTGTAGTTTTCCCGGGCGTGGGAGCTTTTAATAAAGGCATGGAGAATCTAAAGGAGAAAGGCCTTATTGATGCTGTTTACGGAGTTATCAGGGAAGGAACCCCTTTTTTAGGTATCTGTTTAGGATTACAGCTTCTGTTTACCGAGTCGGAAGAACACGGGCGCGTGCCCGGTTTAGGTATTATTAAAGGTAGAGTACGCAGGTTTGAAGGTAATATGAAAGTCCCGCATATGGGGTGGAACGAAGTAAAATTCAAAATCCAAAATCCAAAATCCAAAATTTTTGAAGGGATACCGGACGGGGAGTACTTTTATTTTGTGCATTCCTATTTTGTTCAGCCGGAAGATAAAGGGGTAATAACTTCTTTTACTGAGTATGGAGGGGAGTTTGTTTCTTCTGTCCAGGAAGATAATATTTATGCTCTGCAGTTTCATCCCGAAAAGAGCGGCACCCTGGGATTGAAGGTCTTAAAAAACTTTGTTTCCCTATGTTGAATTCTCTGTTATCTGTTCTCTGTTGTCTGTCATCTGTTTTCTAACCGGGCGAAGTGAGGTTCAGATGTTATCTAAACGTATCATTCCCTGCCTGGACGTTAAAGACGGGCGTGTTGTCAAAGGGATAAACTTTGTCAATTTAAAAGATGCCGGTTCTCCGGTTGAGCAAGCCAGGATATATTCAGATTCAGGCGCTGATGAATTAGTTTTTTTAGATATTACCGCTTCAGTAGAGGCAAGGCTGTCTATTTTAGAGGTAGTAAAATCAACAGCCGAACAGGTGTTTATTCCTTTTACTGTCGGCGGAGGAATCAGGAACATAGAAGATATCAGAACCCTTCTGCGCGCGGGAGCGGATAAGATATCTATTAATACAGCGGCTGTTGAGAATCCAGATTTAGTTGGGCAGGGGAGTTATGAGTTCGGCAGCCAGTGTATTGTGGCGGCTGTTGACGCGAAGTTCCGAAAGACAGAAGACAGAAAACAGAAAACAGATATGACATCTGATATCTGTCCTCTGTCATCTGATAGTAGGTGGGAGGTGTATACTTATGGAGGGAGGAAGCCCACAGGTATAGATGTGATAGATTGGGTTAAGAGAGTAGAGTCTTTAGGGGCAGGAGAGATTCTCCTTACCAGTATGGATAGAGACGGGACAAAGGCAGGATATGATTTGGAATTGACCAGGGCTGTTTCCGAAGCTGTAAATATTCCGGTAATAGCTTCCGGCGGAGCAGGGAGTTTAGATGATTTGTCCAAAGCTTTTTCCGAAGGCAAAGCCGACGCGGTATTAGCGGCTTCAATATTTCATTACGGCGAATTATCTATTCCTGAAACAAAAAAGTATTTGAGAAATAAAGGCATTGCGGTTAGAATGTGAGGGCAGAGGACGGAAGACGGAAGACAGAGGACAGAAGGTAGAAGTTATGAGGAACAAGGGATAAGAACCAAATAATAAATAAATCATAAGCACTAAATCCTAAACCCTAAACAAACTCAAAATGAAGAAAATACAAAATCCAAAACAAAGTTTAGAACATTTGAAATTGAAATTTAGGATTTGTTTAGGATTTAGAAATTAGGATTTAGGATTTTTTGGTAATACAGATAAAAGGGAATAGACCCCTATTTTAAGTCATAAGTCATAAGATGGAGGACAGAAGGCAGAATCTTTTACACCTACGAGGCGGCCTTTAGGACTCCTTGAATGGCGCTGATGACTGGTGCTCTGGTGTATACGGGTATTTTTAACAGTTTAACCATTTAACAATATATCAATCTGTTTTCTGTTCTCTGTATTCTGTCATCTGTATTTTAATCGAACGAAGTGAGGTTATTATGTGCGGTATATTTGGAGCTTTTGGCCATCAGGATGCGGCAAAAATAACTTATTTAGGGTTATACGCTTTACAGCATAGAGGGGAAGAGTCTGCCGGTATAGTCAGTTATGACGGCAAGAAAAGCTATAATTGCAGAGACAAAGGCCTGGTTTCGGATGTTTTTGATGAGAAGAAGATAAACAGCCTTAAAGGGCACGCGGCCATCGGCCATGTACGTTATTCAACTACAGGCTCAAGTGTGGTAAAGAATGTCCAGCCTCTTTTGGTTAATCATAAAAAGATGCCTTTAGCCGTGGCCCACAACGGTAATTTTACCAATACTTTTTCCCTTTCTCAGGAATTGGAGAAAGACGGGGCTATTCTTCAGACCACAATGGATTCGGAGCTGGTTATACACCTCATTGCTAAGTCCCGGGAATTAGATCTTAAGGATAAAGTCGTTGATGCCCTTTCAAAAATCAAAGGTTCCTATTCTTTAGTTTTAATGGCCGGCGACAGATTAATCGCCGCCAGGGATCCTTTGGGGTTTAGGCCTCTTTGTTTAGGCCGGCTTGATGGTGCTTATATTGCGGCATCTGAGACCTGCGCTTTAGATCTTATCGGGGCGGAGTATATCCGCGATGTTGCTCCAGGCGAGGTAATATTTATTACCAAACAAGGGATAGATTCAATTAATCCTTTTCCAGTTAAGGGAAGAGCCTTTTGTATTTTTGAATATATCTATTTTGCCCGCCCTGACAGCAGGATTTTCGGCCAGAGTGTATGTGAGGTCCGCAAACGTTTAGGAGAAAAACTTGCTGAGGAAGCTCCGGCTGAGGCTGATTTTGTTATGCCTATACCTGATTCGGGGAAGTATGCCGCTTTAGGTTTTTCTCATAAGTGCGGGCTGCGGTTTGAAGAAGGTATGGTCAGGAATCATTATGTCGGCAGGACATTTATTCAGCCTTCACAGTTAATAAGGGATTTCAGAGTCAGGGTTAAGCTCAATCCGGTAAAAGCTGTGCTAAAAGGGAAAAAAACAGCCGTGATTGAGGATTCAATTGTCAGAGGAACAACTTCTAAAGTGCGTGTCCGTACTCTTAGAGAGGCCGGAGCTGATAAAGTGCATATGAGAGTAAGCTGTCCGCCTATAAAGTTTCCCTGTTATTATGGTATAGATTTTCCTACCAAACGGGAGTTGATAGCGGCGAACAATTCGGTTGAAGATATCCGCAATTTTATAGGATTAGATTCACTTTACTATTTAAGTATGGAGGGCATGCTTGAGTCCGCGGGTCTGCCGAAATCCGATTTCTGCACAGCCTGTTTTTCGGGGAAATATAAAATCAAGCCTTACAAACGTTTTTCCAAAAAGATGCTGGAATAGTAATATGTGCGGTATAACAGGTTATTTAGGGAAGAGAGAAGCATATCCCTTTATTCTATCAGGGTTAAAAAGATTAGAGTACAGGGGGTATGATTCTGCCGGCATCGCTGTCTTAAACAATAACAAACTTAAGGTAATAAAGTGTAAAGGCAGGATTAGAGATTTAGAAAGAAAGGCAGGGAGGAATAAGATCCCCGGATTTTTAGGAATAGGCCATACCCGCTGGGCTACTCACGGAAAACCTTCCAATTCTAATGCCCATCCACATACTGACTGCGGATTAAATGTCGCGGTTGTTCATAACGGAATAATTGAAAACTTTGATGAATTAAAAACTATGTTGGCGGGAAAAGGCTGTAAGTTCAAGTCTGATACTGATACAGAAGTCATTGCCCATTTAATCGGGATGTTTTATAAAGGCAGTTTGGAATTAGCTGTTCTTAAAGCCGTAAAGATGCTTAAAGGCAGTTATGCCTTAGGTGTAATTGGTAAGGACGATTCGGATAAGCTTGTGTGTGTCCGCTGCGGTTCGCCTTTAGTGATAGGCTTAGGATCAAGCGGGGTTCTTATCGCTTCTGATACGTCTGCTTTTCTGGATTGGACAAATAAAGTAGTTTATTTAGAAGACAACCGGGCAGCCGTTATAACTCCCGGAAAGATTGAAGTTAAAGATTTCAACGGACGGGAACGGACGGTTAAGTTCAACCGGATAGCTTACAGCGGGAGTTCATCTGAAAAATCCGGGTTTAAGCACTTTATGCTTAAAGAAATATCTGAACAGCCTTCGGTTATCCGCAGGATTATAAAGAAATATACAACTAATAAGGGTATGGCTAAGTTTGAAGGATTAAAGGTTTCTCCGTCTGTTTTTAAGAAAGCTAAACATATCATTATTGTTGCCTGCGGGACAGCTTATCATTCCGGCCTGTCGGGGAAATATATTATTGAGAAATTTGCCCGGATACCTGTTTCTGTTGATATAGGCAGTGAGTTCCGGTATCGTAATCCTATAATCCAGAGCAATAGTTTAGTAATAGCGGTAAGCCAGTCAGGCGAGACAGCTGATACTTTAGCGGCAGTTAAAGAAGCTGAGAGAAAAAAATGCCCGGTAATTTCTATCTGTAATGTGGCAGGTTCAACTTTGGCAAGAGAATCAGACGCGGTGATTTATACCCAGGCAGGACCGGAAATAAGCGTAGCTTCTACTAAAGCTTATACTGCTCAGCTGACGGTGATTTATCTCCTGTCTCTGTATTTAGCTCATTTGAAAGGAAAGTTAAACAGGGATCAATTAAAGAGATTGGTTTCACATTTAAAGAAAGTTCCTTCTTTACAGGATAAAATTCTGTCATCAAGAAAGAAGATAAAAGATATCGCCGGAAGGCATTTAAATTACGGAGCGTTTCTCTTTTTAGGAAGAGGCATAAATTATCCCACGGCATTAGAAGGCGCGCTTAAGCTTAAAGAGGTTTCTTATATACCGGCTGAAGGGTATCCTGCCGGAGAGATGAAACACGGGCCGATTGCTTTAATTGATGAATACCGGGCAGTAGTTTGTATCCTTAACAAATCTTTTTTGTATAAGAAAGTTTTAAGCAATCTACAGGAAATCCTTGCCCGTAGAGGCAAAGTCATAGCTATAGCCACTGAGGGGGATATTGAGATTAAAAAATATACCCGGGAAGTCATTTTTGTGCCGGATATCAACGATGATTTCTCAGTCTTGTTGACGGTTGTTCCTTTACAGCTTTTGGCCTATTATACAGCTGTATTTAAGAATTATGATGTTGACAAACCGAGGAACTTAGCTAAGAGTGTAACTGTTGAATAAAACCTGTTTCACCTACGCGGTGGGATAACGGTGGGACAAGAATGTTTTTATAAACTTAAGGAGTTGTTTTATGGCAAAGTATATTTTTGTGACCGGAGGGGTAGTTTCAAGTTTAGGCAAGGGGATAGCCGCGTCTTCAATAGGCAACCTATTGGAGTCCAAAGGGTTGAAGGTTACTTTGGTAAAATGTGACCCCTATATTAATGTTGATCCCGGGACAATGAATCCTTACCAGCACGGCGAAGTCTATGTTACCGAAGACGGAGCTGAGACAGATTTGGATTTAGGCCATTATGAGAGATTTACCCATGCCAAACTCGGCAAAGATAATAATATAACTACCGGTAAGATTTACTATTCAGTTATTTCTAAAGAGAGAAGTGGAGATTATTTGGGGAAAACCGTCCAGATCATTCCTCATATAACTGATGAGATAAAGAACGGTATTAAGAAAGCTGCCTATCCCCAGAGAGTAGATGTTGTTATAGTTGAGATAGGAGGGACGGTAGGCGACATTGAAAGCCTTCCTTTCTTAGAAGCTATCCGGCAGTTGAAACAGGAATTAGGCAGAGATTATGCTATTAATATTCATGTAACATTAGTTCCCTTTATTAAATCCGCAGGGGAGATTAAAACTAAGCCTACCCAGCACAGTGTGGGTGCCTTGCGTGAAATAGGAATTATGCCGGATATCATTATCTGCCGGACGGAGAAAAGATTAACTAAAGAGGCCAGGGATAAAATAGCTTTATTCTGCAATGTTAATCATGAGGAGGTTATTACCGCTGTAGATGTAAAGAGTATATATGAAGTTCCCCTGAACTTAAGGAAAGAGGGATTAGACCGCCTTATTGTGCGGATGCTGAATCTGAAATGTGAAGACAAAAATCTTTCTGAATGGGAAAATAGGGTGGTAAAGAGAGTTAAAAACCCTTCCAAAGAGGTTAAGATAGCCGTGGTAGGCAAATATATTACTCTTCAAGACGCTTACAAATCCATTTACGAAGCTTTATCCCATGCCGCTATAGCAAATGATGCCAGGTTAATTCTAAAGAAAGTAGATTCTGAGGATATAGAGAGAAATGGCGCGGATAAATATCTAAAGGATGTAAGGGGGATACTTATCCCCGGAGGATTCGGCAACAGGGGAATAGAAGGTATGATTAAATCTGCCCGGTTTGCCAGAGAAAACAAAATACCTTTTTTGGGGATATGTTTAGGTATGCAGGTCTCAGTGATTGAGTTTGCCAGAAATGTCTGCGGCCTTAAAAAAGCCAATTCCACAGAGTTTGATAAATCAACAAAACATCCGGTCATAAGCCTTTTAGAAGAACAAAAAAAGATAAAAAGTAAGGGGGCGACTATGCGGTTGGGGGCTTATGAATGCCGGATCAAGAACTCAACTTTTGCTCATTCTGCTTATAAGAAGAACTTGATTTTTGAACGCCACCGCCATAGGTATGAATTCAATAACAAATATCACGACCTTATGAAAAAGAAAGGGCTGGTGTTTTCCGGAACTTACACCAGGGCAGGGTTGGTGGAAATTATTGAATTAAAAAGACATCCTTGGTGGACAGCCTGTCAGTTTCATCCCGAATTCAAATCCCGGCCGGATAAAGCTCATCCTTTATTCAGGGAATTCATAGCTCATTCTTTAAAAAAATAACGTTCTTGTCCCACCGTTATCCCACCGCGTAGGTGGGACAACGGTTTGACACGGTTTGATATTTTGCTTGATTTTCAATTTCGGCTGTGTTATTATACCTTTTCCTAAAAAGAGAGGGATTGATATGTGGGCAGTAGTAAAAACAGGTTCAAAACAGTATAAAGTAGAAGAGGGGGATGTTCTTGATACTCAACGGCTTAAATCTCCGGCAGGGGATAGGGTTGTTTTGGATAAGGTTCTTCTTTTGTCCGACAAGGGGAAACTAAAGATAGGCACTCCTTTTTTGGAGAAAGCTTCAGTTGAGGTTGAGGTTTTAGAAGAGATAAAAGCTAAGAAAGTAATTGTTTTTAAGTATAAAAGAAGAAAAGGTTATAAACGTAAGAGAGGCCACCGCCAGATTTTATCCCGCCTTAAAGTTCTCAAAATCAAGAGTAAATAATATTATAAATAATCCCGCGGCATAGGGGATATGGACAAGGATAACATAAATAAACATGTAGAGGTGTTGTTGCATAATAGCAACATCGTCTATATTGGTGTAATCGGGTTTTAATCGCTGTAATCAGGTTCTTTCAATCTCACAAAAAATAAGAAAGAACCTATTATTATCCGCAAAATCTAAGGAAGAGCCGGTTTTTTATGAGGGATGTGAAGTTTGTTGACAGAGTTTCTTTAATTTTGAAAAGCGGTAGAGGAGGAGACGGGTCTTCTAAAAGGAAATTTTTCAGGGGAAAGTATATCAATATAGGAGGGGACGGAGGCAGAGGAGGAGATGTTTATATACAGGCTAACCCTAACATATTTGATCTATCAAAATATTTATCTAAAAAGGAGTATTCCGCTTTTTCGGGAGAGCCGGGATTATCCGCTCGTAAAAAAGGCGCGGACGCGAAACCTTTAATTTTGGATGTTCCTGTTGGAACCATTGTTAAAGATGTTTCCGGGAAGGTCATAGGCGATTTAATTTTGCCTTATAAGCCTATTTTGATTGTTTCCGGGGGGGAAGGCGGAAAAGGCAATTATAAACGGGATAAAACCATTTCTCCTAAGCCCGGGTTTGTGAGGGAAGTTGTCTTAGACCTGCGAATATGCGCGGATGTTGTTGTGGTAGGGTTTGTCAATTCCGGCAAGTCAACTTTGATTTCTAATATCAGCAATTTAACTCCTAAAATATCAGAATTTCCTTTTACTACCAAGATACCTGTTCAGGCAGTAGTGAATAGAGGGTATAAACATTTTGTGATTTTAGAAATCCCCGCTTTTTCAAATGAGAAATCCGGCAAGGATTTAGGCGTAAAGTTTTTAAAGCATATTAACCGCGCTAAAGTATTACTTTTTCTGCTTTCTGCCGAAGGGGATCCTCAGCAGCAGCTCTCTGCTTTAAGGAAAGTTTTGGACAGGAATTATCCTTTATATAGGAATAAATCTTCCTTGATAGTAGTCAATAAAACCGATAAAATAAAGGAGGAAAATATTAAAGGGGCTGTTTATATTTCGGCAAAAGAGCCTGAGGTAATAGATGTTTTGCTGGATAAAATATTTAAGGCTTTAGAATGATGAAGAAAAAAAGGATAGTCGTAAAACTTGGGTCAAGTGTTATTGCCCCCGGAGGCAGGATTGATAAGAAGTTCTTAAAGGATATATCCCGTCAGATATGCCGCCTTATGGATAATAAAGTTGAAGTCTGCCTTGTAAGTTCAGGCGCTATTGTTGCCGGAATGTCTAATTTGGGATGGGGCGTTCTTCCCCGCAAATTAAGCCTGCTTCAGGCAGCTGCTTCTGTCGGGCAGGGAGACTTAATAAATATTTACGGCCGTATATTCAGGAAGTATGGACGGCTTTGCGGGTTAATCCTTCTTACCTGGGATGATTTTCAGCGTAGAGATAGGTATATTAACGCGAAACAAACTTTCAATACTCTTTTCGAGCAGGGTGTTATACCGGTGGTAAATGAGAATGATACTATTTCAACCGAAGAGATAAAGTTTGGAGATAATGATAAACTCTCGGCAATGGTCGCGGGATTAATTGATGCCGATAAGCTTATACTTCTTTCGGATGTTGAGGGCTTTTATTTTCAGGGAAAACTCCTGGATACTGTAACCAGTTTTTCTGACATCCTTTTTAAAGAAGTTAAAAAAAAGAAATTATCTTTTACCAGGGGCGGTATGGATTCAAAACTAAAAGCCGCTGATAAAGCTGTTTCCTGCGGGATAAAAGCCATAATTGCTAACGGCAGGGGTAAAGATACCCTGCTAAGAATGGTTTTGCGTAAAGAGAAGATAGGCACTTTGTTTGTTCCTAAAGAAAAGCTTCCGGCGAGAAAACGCTGGATAGCTTACAGCCGTAAAGCTAAGGGGGCTCTTTATGTTGATAGAGGAGCTGAGAAAGCCCTTTTTGAAAGACTTAGCAGTCTACTGTCTCAGGGAATAATTAAAGTTGAAGGCGATTTCTTAAAAAATGATACAGTAACTATCTTTAATGATAAAAACAGCATTTTAGGGTGGGGTTTGGTGAGTTACGAATCCGGGTTTTTGAAAAAGAACAGAGGGAGGAAGCTCCCTTTAGAAGTGATTCACAGAAATCATTTGGTTTTAAGAAAGTAGCCCTTTAAACTGATACTATCAGGAGTTGCATGATAACAGAAAATAGATTATAGCAATCTCAAGTCCAAGGGGGGAGGAAATGTCATCTTTCCTATTTTGGGATTTTGGGATTGGGATTCCTGCCTACGCTGAAGCTTCGGCAGGCAGGTATTTGGTAGTATTGGTATTATTTGGATTTTGAATTTTCTGCTGTTAGCAGAGGAGTTTTAAGATGCAAAAGACTCTTTTGACAATATACCTGTATTAGCAGGGAGGAAATGTATGGTGAATAAGAAGAAAATTAAGATTGATGCTTTATTAGATAGGGCAAAAGACGGGTCTTTGAGGATTGCGGAAATAAGCTCTAATCTGAAAGATAAAGCCCTTAGCCGGATGGCGTCTGATTTGACGGCAAATAAGAATTACATCCTCAGAGAAAACAGAAAAGATGTCCGGAAAGCTAAGATGAATAAACAGCCCGGGAGTTTTATTGATAGGCTTTCTCTCAATGATAAGCGTATCAAAGCTATGGCTAAGTCTCTGAAGGAGATATCCGCCTTGAAAGACCCGGTAGGTTCGGTTATCTCTATAAGGAGGATGCCTAACGGTTTAGATGTTAGGAAAGTGAGGACTCCTATCGGAGTAATATTCATCATTTATGAAGCGAGGCCGAATGTAACTTCTGATTGTGTGGGGTTATGCCTCAAATCATCTAATGTCTCTATCTTGAGGGGAGGAAGCTTATCTTTAGGCACAAATAAATCCATCTTTAAAGTATTGAGCAGTTCAGCTGAGGTTGAGGGATTAAAAGGATTCTTTTTCTTTGTTGATACTCCCGAACATTCAACGGTAGATTATATTTTGAAGAAAGGGGCAGGGAGAGTAGATTTAGTTATTCCCAGGGGAGGAGAGTCCCTTATTAAAAAAGTGTCGGATATTTCCAAAATACCGGTTCTAAAACACTATAAAGGAGTATGCCATATCTATATTGATTCTTCCGCGGATATCAAGAAAGCCGTGGATATCTGTGTTAATGCGAAGGCACAGAGGCCGGCAGTATGTAATGCCGTAGAGACTTTGCTGGTTCATTCAGGTGTTTCGGCAAAGTTTCTTCCTCTTCTCAAACAGGCGATGGACAAACATTCGGTTGAATTAAGGGGCTGTGATAAAACGAGAAGGACATTGAAAGGGATAAAGAAAGCTGTTGAAAGGGATTGGTATACTGAGTATCTTGATTTAATCCTTTCGGTAAAGGTTGTAGAAAGTTTGGAGGAAGCTATAGCCCATATTAATAATTACGGTTCGGCGCATACCGACAGTATATTAAGCGGGAATTCTTACAATATTAAAAAGTTTAATGAACGGGTGCAGTCTGCCTGTGTGTTCAATAATATATCTACCAGGTTTAGTGACGGAGGAGAGTTAGGTTTAGGCGCGGAGATGGGCATATCTACTGATAAACTCCATGCCCGCGGGCCGGTAGGAGTTGAAGAACTTACCACCTATAAATGGGTAGTGTCGGGGACAGGGCAGGTTCGGGAATAACAGAAGACAGAGGACAGAAGGCAGAAGACGGAAGACAGAGGACGGATTGTTTTACTATGAAGATAGGTATTCTCGGAGGGACTTTTAATCCTCCTCATATAGGCCACCTTATTTTAGCTGAGTATGTACGTATTGAGTTAGGGTTGAACAGGATAATTTTTATTCCCTGTAACATTCCTCCTCATAAGCTTGATAATGAATACCTGCCTGCGGATACCCGTATAAAGATGCTGAAATCAGCTTTAGGCAGGTACCGCCAATTCAGCGTTAGTCCTCTTGAAGTTAACCGCGGCGGAGTATCTTATACCTCAGATACCCTTGTAGAATTGAAGAAAAGATTTCCTAAAGATAAGTTTTTCTTAATAATAGGTTCCGATTTGTACAAAGACCTATCTTTATGGAAAGATTCTGATTCGTTAAGTAAGATGGCCGAGGTGGTTGTAGTTATGAGAGGCAAGGTTAAGAAAAATAGAAGGAGAGGATTTGTCTTTATTTCAATGCCGAAAATAAACATCTCATCTTCTTCTGTCCGCGGGATGGTAAGAAAAGGTGAATCTGTTTCATGTTTTGTTCCTTATGGAGTTGATAGATTTATTCAGGAGCATAGACTCTACAGGTAGATTCCTTAATCGTGTGAGGATAATGAGAGGAGGGATTGCAGAATGGCTCATTCAGTAAAGTTTGGGACTGACGGATGGAGAGCGGTGATAGCTGACAATTTTACTTTTGATAACCTGGGGCTTGTTTCTCAGGCAGTGGCTGATTTCCTGATGAAGAAGAAAAAGAAGAATCGGAAAGTGGTTATTGGCTTTGATGCCCGGTTTATGTCAAAAGAATTTGCTGAGAAAACCGCTGGAGTCCTTTTAGGCAATAATATAAAAGTAATTCTGTCGAATGAAAAAGTGTCTACTCCGGCAGTGAGTTTTTATGCCAAGTATAAAAACTGCAGTTTAGGTATAATGATTACCGCTTCTCATAATCCCTATTATTTCAATGGGTTCAAGATAAAAGATTCTCAGGGAGGGGCGGCTGATAATAATATCACGTCAGAGGTAGAAAAGTTATTAGGCAGGAACAGGGTTAAAGAAATATGCCTGGATAAAGCTTATAGGGGTACCTTTAAGAGAGAGGACTTGACTAAAGATTACCTTTTATTTATAAAGAGGTATGTTAACTTTTCTCTGATTAAGAAGTTAAAACTAAATGTCTTAGTTGATTTAATGTACGGGTCAGGCGGTTCATATATAGAAGATATATTGGCAGGATCTAAGATAAATGTTTCTTATATGAATAATGAATTCAACCCTTCATTTGGAGGGATCAGGCCTGAACCTATAGAACCCAATCTCCAGAAGCTGATGAGAGAGATGAAAAAAGGCAGGTATGATTTAGGCATAGCCTTAGACGGAGATGCTGACCGGATAGCCTGTGTTTTGCCTGGAGGGAGGTATGTAAATGCCCAGGTTCTTTTGCCTTTATTAGCCTGGCATTTAGTCCATAACCGCGGGTTTTCGGGGGGGATTGTGAAAACTGTTGTAGGAAGCAATTTAATTGATAATGTGGCTTCTGCTTTAGGCAGAGTCCTTTATGAGACACCGGTTGGCTTTAAATATATATCCAGGCTTTTTCAGACAGAAAATGTTGTTATCGGAGGAGAAGAAGCCGGAGGTATTGGAGTAAAAGATTACATTCCTGAACGGGACGGAACGATGGCCGCTTTACTGCTTATGGAAATGTTAGCTTTTCTTAAAACCTCTCCTTTGAAACTGATTAAGGAATTTGAAGATAAATTCGGGCGCTGGTATTATGCCCGTATTTCTGTTCCTTCGGGAAGAGTGAATAAGAGATCTTTAAATAAGTTGAAGATTCCCAAAAGACTTTCCGGAAGGGAAGTAGAAAGGGTTAACCGTTTGGACGGGATAAAGATAATTACCAAAGATAACTGGCTGATGTTCCGGGCTTCGGGGACAGAACCTATTGTGAGGATATATTCTGAAGCGAAAACCAAGAAAGAAGCTGATAAGCTTCTTTCTCAAGGCCGGCGGATGTTAAATGGTTTATAGAGTTTCAAGGTTTATATGCCTGATAGCCCTTAAAGTATTATTCAGGCTGGAAATTAGCGGCAGAGAAAATATTCCTGATAAAGGGCCTTTTATCTTTGCCTCTAATCATATCAGCTATTTAGATCCGGTAGTTGTAGGGGTAGCTTCTTTTAGAAAACTTATCTTTTTAGCTAAAGAAGAATTGTTCAAACCTTCTTCTTTTTCCGCGCTTCTTCATCTTTTATCCTGCCTTCCTCTTAAGAGGTCAGGATTTGATATCTCGGCTCTAAAACAAAGCTTAGCAGTCTTGAAGAGAGGGCTTCCTATCGCGATTTTTCCCCAGGGGACAAGAAGCAGGGAAGAGAGCAGGATTCATTCCGGTGTGGGGTTCTTGTCTTTAAAAAGCGGAGTACCGGTTGTTCCCGTTAAGGTGTGTAATACTGATAAGGCTCTGCCTCCGGGTAGAATTTTTCCCTGTTTCTGTAAGATTAAAGTGTTAATTGGGAGACCTTATTTTGCTGATAAGTCTATGTCTTATGAAGATATTGCCAAAGAGATATTCAAACGTATTTCTTCTCTTGGTGACTGTATAAGGGCAGAAGACAGATAGACAGAGGACAGAAGACAGAAGAGGGAGGGATGGATGAGAGAAAGAAGACGGAAATCGGAGAACTACATTTTTTAGATAGTATATTTCACTTTTGTTATGACGATACAGGATAAAATTAAATCTATACCCTATTTTTTCAGGATTAAGGCCCTTGCAAAAAAGGAAAAGACGGAAGTTTATCTTGTAGGCGGATCTTTAAGGGATATTTTCCTTTTAGGCGGATTTAGTAAACCTGATTTTGATTTCGCTGTGAGCCGGAATCCCTTAAGGTTTGCCAGAGAATTCGCTTCTCTTACCAAGGGTAAAGTTGTGATTTTAGATAAGGCGCTAAGGAATGTCAGGGTAGTTTTGAAAAGAAGGAATGAGGTTGTAAATTATGATTTCAGCAGGTTTCGCGAAACGCCTTTTTTAGAAGATCTTAAGAAGCGGGATTTTACGGTAAATACTTTGGCGGTAAAGGCTAATGATTATCCTAAAATAAAAATAGAAGATAATCTTGGAGGATTAAAGGATATAAAGAAAAAATCTCTCCGCTGTGCGGGTAAGGCTGTATTTACTGACGACCCTTTGCGGATTATGCGGGCATTTGCCTTATCTGCTTTATATAACTTGAAGCTTATTCCTGAGACGGAGAAGTTGATAACTCGTTATAAGGACAGGCTGGTAAAAACCGCGCCTGAACGGATTTCTGAGGAGTTTTTCAAAATTCTTTCGTCTGATAATGCTTTCAGGATTTTTCAGGATATGGACAAGTTAGGAGTCTTGCTTTGTCTTTTCCCTGAAATTAAACCGATGAAGAAGACAAAACAGGGAGGGTATCATCATTTAGATGTCTGGCCGCATTCTTTAGAAACTGTGCGCTGTTTTGAAAAGTCAGTCATCAAAAAATTGGGGAAGGACCCTGTTATTGCGGAGTACTTAAATGAAGAAGTGTCTCAGGGAAGGAACAGGCGTCAGTTGATAAAATTTGCCTGTTTGTTTCATGATATAGGAAAGCCGAAATCGAAAAAGGTAAAAGCAGGCAGAATGTCTTTTTACGGCCATGAAAAGATAGGCAGAGATTTAGTCGCCGGAATATGCCGGAAAATGAAGATGTCTTCTAAAGAAGAGGATTTCATAAAAAGCCTTGTTTATCTGCATTTGAGGCCGGGTTTTTTAGCTGATACAAAGACCCTTTCTCAAAAAGCAGTTTATCGTTTCTTCCGTAGAGCGGGAGATAATGCCGCGGCAGTTATTATCCTTTGTTTATCTGACTGGAGGGCGACAAGGGGGCCTTTAATTGATATGGCTCAAAGGAAAAGGCATGAGAAGATTATGGTTAAGCTGATTGGAGAGTATTTTAATAAAAAGGAACAAAAACCCTTAAAAAGGATTGTTACCGGATATGATATAATGCGCAGGTTTAAAATTTCTCCTTCGCCTCTTGTCGGCAGGGTTCTGAAAGAGATTGAAGAACAGCGGGCTCTAAAGAAAATTAGCAGTAAGAAACAGGCGTTTGAGGCTGCGGGGGAAATAATAAAAAAATCAGGTAAAATTTAGGCACAGAAAAAATGAACTTTAAAGGGACAGAAATAACAGTAGTTAAAGGAGATATTACTGAAGCCGATACAGAGGCAATTGTCAATGCCGCCAACAATAAGTTCTTTATGGGAGGAGGCGTTGCCGGGGCGATTAAACGTAAAGGAGGGAAAAGTATTGAAGATGATGCCGTAAAACAGGGCCCGGTTGAAATAGGATGTTCAGTTATAACTTCTGCCGGAAAATTAAAATCAAAGTATGTCATTCATGCTTCAACAATGGGTTTGGATTTCAGGACGAATGAAGAGCTTATAAGAAAAGCCTCAGCCTCCGCTTTGCGTCTATCGCAGGATAAAGGAGTTAGTTCAATCTCTTTCTGTGCTTTAGGGTGCGGTGTGGGCAGGTTTTCTTATAAGGATTCGGCCAAGATAATGGCCCAGGAGGTGTTTAAGTATCTTCATAGAGAGAAATGTCCTTCTTTAAAGAAAATAGTTTTTGTTTTGTATGACAGCAGGTCCCGCGGTATTTTCGAGAAAAACGTTTTGTCTTATATAAATTACCTCGCGGAGAAAATTGGTGAGGGGCCTTTTCTGACTGTTGACGGGATAGTTGAGTATGAAGGGGGGATTGTCTTAGTTGAGAGGAAGAATCCTCCTTTGGGCTGGGCTATACCCGGAGGTTTCGTTGATACCGGAGAATCGGCAGAAGAGTGTGTGGTAAGGGAGATAAAAGAGGAAACCAACTTAGAGTTTACCGGGTTTAAGCAGTTTAGGACTTATTCCAGCCCTTCGCGCGATCCCAGGTTTCATACCGCTTCCGTAGTATTCATCGGAAAAGGGAAAGGAACCCTTTCAGCTGACAGCGATGCCAAATCAGCTAAATCCTTTAATCTTAATTCTCTGCCGGATAAAATCGCCTTTGACCACAGGCAGATCCTCAAAGATTATTATGAAAAAACTTTTTAAAAGAGAATTCGGCCTTTTAGAAGTTTTTTGTATAGCAACAGGTGCGATGATTTCTTCAGGCCTGTTTATCCTTCCCTCCTTAGCTTTTGCAAAAGCCGGCCCCGCGATTATCCTGTCCTATAGTTTAGCCGGTTTGTTTATGCTGCCCACAATCTTTTCTCAGGTAGAATTAGCTACCGCTATGCCTAAATCCGGAGGGACTTATTTCTTTATTGAAAGAGGCTTAGGCGGCCCCTTCGGCGTGTTCTCCGGCCTTGCTAATTGGTTTTCTATATCCTGCAAGAGCGCTTTTGCTTTAATAGGCGTAGGCGCATTTTTAAGGCTGTTTTTCCCCGATATTTCTTATTTTCATATAAAAGTCATAGCGGTTTCTTTTTGTATATTCTTTGTTTTATTAAATACCTTCAGCCTGAAACAAACCGGGAGGTTTCAGGTCTATTTAGTCCTTCTGCTTTTCGCGATTTTGCTGGCATATATGGCATCGGGATCTAAGTATATAAATGTCCATAACTATTCAGGGTTTATGTCCGGAGGATTTAAGCCTGTCTTCGCGGTAGCCGGATTGGTTTTTGTCTCATACGGCGGGCTTACTAAGATTTCTTCAGTCGCGGATGAAATAAGAAACCCTAAAAAGAATATCCCCGCGGGAATATTGCTTGCTTTTTTTGTTGTGGAACTGCTTTATGTAGGGGTGGTTTTTGTAACGGTAGGCATATTATCTTCATCACAGTTTAAGGGCGCGCTTCTTCCTTTATCAAAAGCCGCGTCTGTGTTCTGGGCTAAACCCGGACTTTTGGCTTTAGGTTTTGCCGGCCTTATTGCTTTTGTTACTACAGCCAATGCCGGAATACTTTCTTCTTCGCGGGTCCCTCCGGCTATGGCTAAAGATGAACTCCTGCCTGTACTTTTAGCTAAGCTAAGCAAAAAGTTCAAAGTCCCCTATGTTTCTGTTATTTTTACCGGTATTCTTATGATTTCTATGATACTGTTTCTGGATATAGGAAATTTAGTTAAAACTGCCTCAACTTTTATGCTTATTCTCTTTATATTTGTTAATTTGTCCGTAATTGTTATGAGAGAAAGCAGAGTTATAAATTATAAGCCTTCTTTTAAGTCTTTTTTCTACCCCTGGATTCAGATAATAGGGATTATTCTTTATATATTCTTGATATTTGAAATGGGCAGTGTCCCTTTGATGATAACAGGTTCCTTCGCGGCAGGCAGCGTATTGTGGTATTTTATTTACGCGAAGCCTAAGGTTAAAAGGATATCCGCTTTAATGCATGTAGTAGAAAGGCTGACGGCAAAAGAAATAGCCGGGCCTACTTTGGAAGAGGAGTTAAAAAATATAGTCATAGAAAGAGATGATATAATTCAGGACAGGTTTGACCGCTTAGTCAAAGAGTGCCCGGTGGTAGATCTAAAAGGGCCTATTTCTCAAAATGATTTTTTCAGAATCGCGGCTGAGAGGTTATCTTCTGTTACAGGTTTGGATAAATATAAAATAAACGCCCTTTTGGTAAAAAGAGAGGCTGAATCTACAACAGTTCTCAGGCCGGGGTTGTCAGTTCCGCATATAATTATAGAGGGTAAAAATGTTTTCTCTATGTTGATAATCCGGTGTAGAGAAGGAATCACCTTTAATACAGGAGACAGTCCGGTTTACATCTCTTTTGTTTTAGCTGGGAGTATTGATGAAAGGAATTTTCATCTTAAAGTGCTTATGGCAATAGCTCAGATAACCCAAAGCCCTTCATTTGACAAATTGTGGCTTCAGGCGAGAGATGAAAATTCCTTAAGGAATATAATCTTTACTTCTCAGAGAAGAAGGCATTCTTAACCTGTCCCACCGCGTAGGTGGGACAGGTTAAAATGGGCCTATAATTCAGAGGATAGATGTGAAAATGAGGGTAGTTGCTTTATTAACCGATTTTGGGCTGAAAGATAATTTTGCGGGGGTTATGAAGGGGGTAATTCTTAAGATTAACCCTTCAGTTAATTTTGTTGATATAACCCATAATGTTGAACCTCAGAATATCTTTGAAGGAGCTTTTCTCCTTTATCAGAGCTTCAAGTTTTTTCCCGAAGGAACTGTCTTTTTGTCGGTTGTTGATCCCGGTGTGGGGTCTGAGAGGAAAGCAGTGGCTGTTAAAGCGGGCAGGTATTACTTTGTGGGCCCTGATAACGGATTGTTGAGCTTAGCGGTAAAAGAAGAAGGTGTTGATAAAATAGTTGAGCTGGTTAACAAGAAGTATTTTCTGCCCCGGGTATCTTCAACTTTTCATGGCAGGGATGTCTTTGCCCCGGCGGCAGGTTTTTTGTCTTCAGGGGTGAAGATAGAAAAACTGGGCAGAGAAGGTGAAAAGATAAAAGAAATATCTATTCCTAACCCTGTATTTAAAGATAAAGAAATCTATTTTGATGTCTTGTATATAGACCGGTTTGGAAATATTATAACTAATATGGAAAATATAGACTTTATAGATAAAACAAGAAATAAGAAGTTTAAATGCTCAGTAAATGGGAGATGTATTGAACATTTCTGCTCCGCTTATGATTTAGTCCCCGATGAAGGGATTCTATCTTTTTTGCCGGGGAGTTCGGGATTTATTGAGGTAAGTTTAAAGAACGCCAGTGCTTCAGAGTTTCTTAACATAAAGAAGCGCAGCAGGTTAAGGGTAGATTTAATGAAAAGTAAACCCCGTTAGCCCCGTTAGAAAGAATTTTTCTAACGGGGCGGCGCCGGTGGCTTTAACCCACCGGCGCCTTCAATCGGTAATGGCCACTGATTAAAATCGGGGGCTTTCTCTAACGGGATAAAAAGCGATGAGAAAAGATATTTTAATAACTGCCGGCCCTGTTTTTGTCAGGTTAGACGATATCCGTGTTATATCCAATATTTCTACCGGTAGTACAGGGTGCGAAATAGCCGAGCGTTTTTCTAAAAAGGCAAGGGTTACTCTTTTGTTAGGCCCGGGGCGGGCTTTCCCAAAAAAGCATAAGGCTTTGACAGTAAAGAGGTTTGTCTATTTTGAGGAGTTAAGGAAGCTCCTTCGTTCAGAGCTTGTAACACATAAGTATAAAGCAGTTATTCATACAGCCGCGGTATCTGATTATCAGCCGGTTAAAGTTAGAAAGGGGAAAATTCCTTCCGGCCGGAAGAAAATGACAGTAGCCTTTAAGCCTTTGCCAAAGATTATTAAGGATGTAAAGAAAGTAGATAATAGCGTATTTTTAGTCCAGTTTAAGCTTGAGGCCGGATTAAATAAGAGTAAACTGATTGGAAAGGCTTTTAAGAATATGGAAGAAAACAAGGCTGATTTGGCAGTGGCCAATGATTTGTTTCGGATAAAAGGCGATAAACACCTGTTTTATATTCTGAGCCGGGATAAAAAAGTTTATAAAGCCGGGACGAAAAAAGAACTGGCGGAGAAATTAGCAGCTATTTTTGAAAAAGGTAATATAATATAAGATAAATCAAGATACTGTCAAAACTTTTATGAAAAAGTATTGGCAAAATGGTTGATTTTAAAAGAATTACTCTAAGAATAACCAATAATTAAGGGCCAATGACCTCAGCCAAAGGCTGATCCGCCTCTGGCAGAAAATAACCAAAAAAGATAATAAGAATTAACAGAGTTTATTATGTTTGGTTATTGGTGATTGAATATTGGAGCTTGTTTGTGTCTTGCCTGTGCCCGTTAGGGTATATCTTGGTAATTGTATCTTATTATTAGTTATTGAAAAACTATCTTGTCCCTTGGTGATTGGTTGTTAAACTTTTGACAATACGTAGATCGAATAATGGAGGAGAATATGGCAAAGAATGTTCTGTTGGGTGTGACCGCGGGCGCGGCTGTTTATAAAAGCTGTTCTTTAATCCGCTTGTTTGTAAAAGAAGGGGTTAGGGTAAAGACGGTAATGACTCCTAACTCAGTTAAGCTTATCTCTCCGGTTTTGTTTGAAAGCCTGTCACAGGACAAGGTTTATACTGATATGTTTTCTCCTGACAGGGAATATTCATTAAAGCACATATCCTTGTCTAAATGGGCGGATACAGTTTTAATAGCTCCGGCGTCGGCTAATACCATGGGTAAATTAGCTAACGGTATATGCGATAACCTTCTAACTACTCTGATTTTAGCTTTGCCGGATAGGGTTCCTGTATTTATCGCGCCGGCTATGAATACCAATATGTGGACAAGCCCTCTGGTCCGGGCGAATGTTGACAAGCTCAGCGGTTTACCTAATTATAAGGTGATACTTCCTGAGAAAGGCGTGCTCGCGTCCGGAGACGAAGGAGAAGGAGTCTTAGCCTCTATAGAAAAGATATTCAAATCGGTAACTACCGTTAGAGAATTTCGTCCTTAACGGTATATGCTGATTCTGTTGGATGTTTATCCTGTTAGAGGAAGCCACCGTTGCCGCCCCGTTAGAAAAATTCTTTCTAACGGGACAAAAGAACGAAGTTCTCTAACGGGGTTTACTGCTGTCCTGGCCGATTTAAAATCTTTGTTTTCAAAAAATGCTGATGAAGATAAAAGTCAAAGTCTATCCTAATTCTTCTAAGGAAAGAGTTAAACAGGAATTGGGGGTACTTAAAGTATATGTTTCAGCTTCTCCGGAGAAAGGCAAAGCCAATAAACGCGTGGTTGATATCCTTTCTAAATATCTCAAAGTCAAGAAATCATCTTTAAAAATTATCCGCGGTTTGAGTTCAAGAGAAAAGACTGTAGAAATAGCTTAGAATGGGTATAATTCAGAAGAAAGGTATCTACCTTTTTGAAGAGTTCCTGGATTTAGGAGTTTATGCCGGGTTTACCGGGAGAGAATTCTCAGGGAAAGATGCTTTCGCGGATTTAAAAGAAGTTTCTTTAAGGCTGGGGTTTTCTTTTAAGCGGGCAGTAGGTTTGAACCAGGTCCACGGAAACCGGGTAGTTTCCCCCGATAATGATAATGATTCGCTTTATACCGGAGACGCCCTTTTAACTCAGGGAAAGGGTGTTGTTTTATCTGTCCGCACAGCTGACTGTATGCCGGTGTTTTTTTATGATGAGAGCGCGCTCTCTTTAGGGATAATACATTTGGGCTGGCGGCCGGCTAAAGAAAGTGTTTTAGATAATTTTATTGATGAATTCATAAAGGCTGCCGGAAAGACGCCTTTGGGAGAAGTTTTATTAGGAATAGGCCCGGCTTTAAGACAGTGCTGTTTTGAGGTAGGAGGAGAGTTTGCGGAATATTCCTGTTTTGCTTCTGCTATTGAAAAAAGAAGCGGTAGGTATTTCTTAGATATGATAAAATTCTTAGAGGATAAGTTACAGAGGAGAGGGGTTAAGTATGCCCTTTTAGACTCGGGTATCTGCAGTAAGTGCCGAAAAGATTTCTATTCCTGGCGGAGGGATAGGACAGAAAAAAGGACGGTTTCTTTTGTGGTGAATAAATAGGGACAGCCCCCATTTATTTAAATGGAGGCTGTCCCTTCTTTTTGACGGCAAAGGTTAGGAACCCTGTATGAGATGGTATTCGCTGTTCAGGGCGGGTTTTACCCCTGCGGACGAGGATTCTTCGAGTGATGATTTCTACCGTTTCAATTGAAGTGAACCCTTTTTCTTCTAAGGTAAATACTGTTTTGGTTAACTGCTCAAAAGTAGGGCATATTGTTGCCAGCCTTCCTGAAGGTTTTAGGGCTTTATACGCCGGCTCAATTAAGTCCCAGGGAGAGCCTATATCTATCATTACAAAATCAACTCCGGTTTCATCAAATTCTTCGGCTACTTCTTTCTCTTTAAAAGTAACGAATTTCTCCATTCCGTAACGGGTTAGATTCTTTTTGGCGTTTTCAAGGAACTCTTTTCTCCTTTCGTAACTGTAAATATGTCCCGTAGGCCTTAAAAAATTCGCTAAAGCTGTGGTCAAGCTTCCTGACCCTGCCCCGCACTCAATAGCTCTCGCGCCAGGGTATATCCCCGATTTCATAATTATCAGCCCTATATCTTTAGGATAAATAATCTGGGTCTTGCGGTTGATTTTCATAACCATAGTGAACAAATCAGGTTTCAGTATGTAAAAACTCTCTCCTAAATTTGTTTTGACCTCTTCTCCGAAATCTCTGCCTATAAGAGAAGATAAATCAACGAATCCCTTGTCAGTATGAAACCTCTTATCTTTTTCTATCTTGATAAGGTAGTTCCTTTTTGCGTCCGTGTAGAGAAGAATAAGGTCATTTTCTTTAATCATTTGAGGTCAGGCTTCGAAATTAGAAATAAGAAGGTAAAGATACTGTTGCCTAACAGTACTTGCGCCTGTTTTATTATATGCAAGAATAATAGCATTATTGGAACGAAATAACAAGCGGTAATTGTTTGACTAATCTTTGAGGGGTTGTATAATAACTTCCCTAATCTTAGAAGGTGAGATGGATATAAAAGAAGAAATACTTAAATTAAAAAAAGACAGAAAATCTGTTATTTTAGCCCATAATTACCAGCTTCCCGAGATACAGGATACAGCTGACTATTTAGGGGATTCTTTAGAGTTAGCTAAGATTTCCCAGCGGCTTGATTCTGAACTGATAGTTTTCTGCGGGGTGAAATTTATGGCGGAAACAGCTAAGATCTTATCTCCCAGGAAGACAGTCCTTTTGCCTGCTGAAGATGCCGGCTGTCCTTTAGCTGATTCCATCACTAAAGAAGAACTTTTGTCTTTAAAGTCGCGGTATCCTCAGGCAAAGGTGGTTTCTTATGTTAATACTTTGGCTGAAATTAAGGCTGAAACAGATGTTTGCTGTACTTCGGCTAACGCGGTTGAGGTTGTCCGGAATATTGAAAGCAGGCAGATAATATTTGTGCCGGATAAGAATTTAGGCGCCTGGGTTAAAAAGAAAGTCTTAGATAAAGAGGTTATTGTATGGCAGGGTTCTTGTTATGTCCATGAAAAGTTTTCTCTGGAGGATTTGGAACAGAGCCGTAAAAGTCATCCTTCAGCTGAAATCCTTGTCCATCCTGAATGCCGGCCGGAGATCCAGGATAAGGCGGATTTTGTTTTGTCCACTTCCGGAATGCTTAGGAGGGCTAATGAGTCTTCTTCAAGGGAGTTCATTATCGGGACGGAATATGAAATGATTTACCGCCTTAAGAAGGATACCCCTTCTAAAAAGTTCTTTTCTTTAGGTGAATCAAAAGTTTGCCGCGACATGAAAAAGATTACTTTAAAAGAACTGTACGCTTCTCTTTTAGAAAATAAATATGGAGTTTCTCTTGATGAAGATACCCTTTCAAAAGCAGAAAAGCCTTTATCGGAAATGGTAAAGTATGCGTGAAAAGATATTGGCCTGCCTTAAACAGTCTTCGGGATACTTCTCAGGCGAAGAGTTGTCGGGAAAGTTAGGATTTAGCCGGCAGGGGCTGTGGAAATATATCCGCGAACTGAAAGAGTTGGGGTATGAAATATCGGCTGTCCCTCATTTAGGGTACAAACTTGATAAATGCCCTGACAGGCTTTATCCCTGGGAAATAAAACACAACCTGAAAGTAAAATATTTAGGCAAAGAAATAGTCTATTATGATAAGGTTTCCTCAACTATGGACGCGGCTTGGGAGTTGGGCTGTAATTGCGCCGTTGAGGGGACGATTGTCTGCGCGGAATCTCAGTCAAAAGGCAGGGGCCGGCTGGGGAGGAAATGGATTTCACCAAAATATAAAGGTATTTATTTCTCGGTTATACTCAGGCCGGGAATATCTTTAACGGATGCTCCCTGTATTACTCTTTTGACTGCGGTAGCTTTAGTCAGGCAGCTTAAACGGTCAGCTAATTTGGATATATCAATAAAATGGCCTAACGATATTCTCTCCGGAGGGAGAAAGTTAGCCGGGATACTTACCGAACTTAATGCCGAACGGGATAGAGTAAATTTTATTGTTTCCGGAATGGGGTTAAATGTGAACAGTGTGGAGAAAGAGATTCCTCCGGAAGCAGTTTCTTTACGGATACTGCTCGGCCGGAAAATTGACAGAGTAAATTTTTTTAAAGGCATCCTTTGTGAATTTGAGGATGTTTATAGGGAATTTAAGCTAAACGGGCCTAAGAAAATAATTTCAGAATGGCGGGCTTTCTCTTATATATGGGGAAAGAGGATAAAGGTTTCAACTTCTAACAGGGTAATTGAAGGGGTGGCTTTGGATTTAGATTCAGACGGGGCGCTTTTGATCCGGCTTGATTCGGGAGTGGTTGAAAAAACAGTTGCCGGAGATGTGGAAATATTCGGTAATTAGTAAGAATCAAATCGAGGAAGTTTTTTTCTATGAAGGAGTGGAAAGTATCAGAAATAGATGAAAAGAGCGGGGAATTGGCAGAGTCTTTAGGGGTGCCTGAGGTTATAGCCGGGTTATTAAGAGGAAGGGGATTAGAAACTCCTGATTCCGCGAAGAAATTCTTATATCCTGAGAGAAAAGATATTTATTCTCCTTTCCTTTTACCTGATTTAGATGAAGCTGTTAAGCGTATATCCCGGGCTGTTGAAAAGAAAGAAAAAATACTCCTTTTCGGGGATTATGATGTTGACGGGATTACTTCTCTGTCTATTTTAGGAGGGTATTTGTCTAAACGTAAGGCCGTATTTAAGACCGTTATCCCTTCCCGGATTAAGGAAGGTTACGGGTTCAACCAAAAAGCTTTGGAAACTGCTGAGGAAGAAAATGTTTCTTTAATTATCGTGCTGGACTGCGGAACGAACTCCTCTTTGCTTGATAAGGCTGTCAAGTTCGGCATTGATGTTATTGTTGTTGACCATCATGAGGTTTTGAAAACAGAGAGAGAGTATCTTTTGATTAATCCTAAGAGGAAGGATTGTTCTTATCCTTTTAAAGGCCTGCCGGCCGGAGCATTGGCGTTTAAGCTAGTCTGGGGCTTAAAGAATATGTTTCCCTATGAATACCTGGATTTGGCGGGTTTGTCTATAGTCTGCGATGTGGCTCCTTTGATTGATGAAAACAGGTGTTTGCTTAAGGAAGGGCTGGATAAATTTAAGAATTCTCCCTGTTTAGGAGTTGATTGTTTAATGGAAGCATCATCGGTAAGGAAAGAGTATTTAGAGGCTTTCCATTTAGGGTGGATATTAGGGCCGAGGATTAACGCTTCCGGGCGTATGGGGTCAGCTTATCCTGCCTTAGAGCTTCTTTCGGCAGAGGATGAAGATAAAGCTAAAGAGTTAGCTCTTTTCTTAAATAAGAATAACCGGCAAAGGCAGGCTGAGTCCAAATGCCTCTTTGAAGAAGCTTCGGCGGAGCTTAACAGCTCGGATTCTTTTCAAGATGATCCCGCTCTGGTTTTATCCGGAGAAGGATGGCATCCCGGGATTTTAGGTATAGCGGCATCTCAGCTTAAAGAAAAAGTTTTGAAACCGGTCTTTCTTATTTCTTTGAAAAACGGAGAGGGCAGAGGTTCCGGAAGAAGCATTGACGGGCTTGATATAATGGAAGCGCTTAATTACTGTAAAGATTTGTTGATAGGCTATGGAGGCCATAAAAAAGCCTGCGGCATTGAGATTGAGACCGGTAAGATCAATGCTTTCAGGGAAAGATTAAATAACTTTGTTAAAGAAAAACTTAAAGGGAAACGTCTTCGGTCCAGCCTGTTTATTGATTTAGAGATAGAATTCAAAGACATCACTCCTGAACTGTTGGATTATTTGGATATGTTTTCTCCTTTCGGCGAGGGAAACCCTGAGCCGGTATTCTTAAGCCGGAATCTTAATATAAAGGGTGTATCTTCTTTACCTTGGGGAGGGAAAACAGTATGGTTAGAGCAGAGAAACTCTAATAATGAAAAGTTGGTTTATCCCGCGCAGGTTAAACTTTCCAATAAGCTGTGTGAGTTTGTTGATTATCCGGAGCCTGTGGATGTGGTTTACTTTTTGAGGAAGAATAAATCAACTCAGGCATCTCTGTGCGCCCTCAAAGTCAAGGATGTCCGTCTTTCCCAATAACTGTTTTTATCTTTTGTTCTTACTTAGTTTTTTGGAGCTTTTGCGAAGGCAGGTTTTTTGACAATGCCTTTCTTAATGCATTTCGTGCAGGCTAAGACTTTGACTGTTTTTCCTTTGATTTCTACTTTCACCGGCTGAAGGTTAGGTTTAAACAGGCGTTTTGTTGTGCTGGTTATTTTCTTTCCTATGCCGCCTTTTTTCTTAGCTAATCCTCGCATTTGGATAGAATTTCCGGTTGAAGATTTCTTTCCGCAGAAAAAACACTTTTTACTCATAATCTTTTCCTAATTGAGAGAATACGTTTTAAAACCCCGGCTGTTTATGTCAAATTCAGATTCAGCCTTTTAACTTCTTAAAGTTAAAAAAGTATACTTGAAATTATATCTTTGTCAAGCTAAAATTAGAATGTTATCTATTTGACAATTTGACAGTTTAACAATTTGCCCATTCGGCAGATTAACAATTTACCAGTTTACCAGTTTAACAATTTCCCAAGATTATAAAAATATGCCTCTATTAAAAGATTTAAATTCTCAACAGAAGAAAGCGGTTATCCATACTTTGGGGCCTCTTTTGGTTATTGCCGGAGCCGGAACCGGAAAAACCCAGATAATCACCCGGCGGATTGCCCGCCTTATTCAGAAGAAGGATGCCCTTCCTTCGGAGATATTAGCTTTGACTTTTACTGATAAAGCGGCTAATGAAATGCAGAAACGCGTGGATACGCTGGTTCCTTACGGGTTTGTTGATACCTGGATATCTACCTTTCATTCTTTCGGAGATAAGATATTGAGAGAGAATGCGTTAGAAATAGGGTTGTCTCCGGATTTTCAAATTCTTACCCGCAGCCAGGCAAAGGTTTTCTTTAGGGAACATCTCTTTGAGTTTCCCTTAAAGAAATACAGGCCTTTAGGTAATCCGGCAAGGTTTATTGATGTTCTTCTCACGGCATTTGACCGTGCGAGGGACGAAGATGTTTCTTCTTTGGAATACAGTAATTTTGCCTTATCTCTTCCGGAAAATACTTCAGCGGATAAAGAAGAAAAGGCCCGCCAGGTAGAAATTTCTGCTTGTTATGAGAAATATATGGATTTGCAGATAGAAAAGGCTAAACTGGATTTCTCCAGCCAGGTTTATCTATCTCTGAAATTGTTAAGAGAACATCCTTCGGTATTGGAGCGTTACCGGAAAGAATTCAAGTTTATTTTAGTAGATGAGTTCCAGGATACCAACTTCATGCAGTTGAAACTTTTAGAATTGCTGGCTTCAGGGCATAAAAATATAATGGTTGTTTGTGATGATGACCAGGCGATATACAGGTTCAGAGGGGCGGCTTTCAGCAATATACTTAATTTTATGAAGATTTATCCTGAAACAGAGAAGATAAGCATTAATATAAATTACCGTTCGCAGAAGGATATTCTTGATAAAGCCTATAACCTTATCTCTCATAATAATCCTGACCGTTTAGAAATCCAGGCTTCGGTTGATAAACATTTAATTCCCAATACTTCTAAGCCTTTGGTTCCGGTGCCGTTCTATTTTTTTGAGAACGCCAGTTTAGAGGCTGACAAGGTCGCGGAAATGGTAAAAGAAAGGGTTTCTTCAGGAAAAGCCAAATATAAAGAGATAGCTGTTTTAGTGAGGTCTAATAACGACGGAGATTCATTCTTAAGGGCTTTCAATGTTTTAGGTATCCCCTGGAGGTTTTCCGGAAACCGCGGTTTGTATAATCAGCAGGAAGTCCGGGCCTGTATTTCTTTTTTGAAGCTTATTGCCAATCCTGATGATTCGTTAAGCCTGCATTACCTTATCGGGGAGATTTACAGCTTTAACCCTATGGACCTGCTTTCTATCACCAATTATTCTAAAAGGAATAACCGGCCTATATTTTATTCTTTAAAGAATATTGATAAATTGTCTTTTCCGTTTGATATAAAAGATAATTCTTTGATAGAAGGTAAACGTATTGTAAAAGATATCGAACATTACGTTGATTTGTCCAGGGAAGAATCTACCGGCAGGCTTTTGTATCTTTGGCTTACAGAAAAAGGGATTCTTTCTTCTCTTTTGAAAGAAGACAGCCTGGAGAATGAACAGAAAGTTAGAAATATTGCCAGGTTTTTTGAAACAGTGAGGGAATATGAACAGTTAACGAAAGAACCCCGCCTTCAGTATTTTATAGAGTATTTAGATATGGCAATTGAATCCGGCGAGTCTCCTGAGATCCAGGAAGCGGACTTAGATGTTGACGCGGTGAATGTTCTCACTATCCATAAGGCAAAGGGACTGGAATTTAAAACGGTATTCATCGTTTCTTTGGTTGAAGGTAAGTTTCCTTGGCCGAAGAGAAAGCCTTTACTGGAATTACCTTCTAATTTATTTAAGGATATCCTTCCTACGGGCGATTATCATATCCAGGAAGAGCGCAGGCTCTTCTATGTGGCTTTAACCAGGGCAAAGGAAGAAGTCATTCTCACTGCCGCTAGTGATTATGGAGGAAAACGGTTGAGGAAAATAAGCAGGTTTGTTTATGAGACCTTAGACATACCTAAAGAGATCTCTCCTGAGAAACGGAAGGACGCTCTTTCTTTAATAGAGAATTACAGCCGGCCGGAGAAACAAACTCCTTTTATTTTGGCGCCTGTTCCCAAAGATGATGTCCTCCCTTTAAGTTTTTATCATATAGACGATTATTCTACCTGCCCTTTGAAATACAAGTTTGTTCACATTTTGAAAATACCGGTTATACAGCATCATTCAATAATCTTCGGCAATGCCCTGCACAAGTCAGTGCAGAGGTATAATGAACAGAAGCAAAAAGGAAAGAGAGTTTCCTTAAAAGATTTGACAGATGTTTTTGAGTCTGAGTGGCGGTCGGAAGGGTTTGTAAGCCGTCAGCATGAAGACCTGCGTTTTGAGGACGGGAAAAGGATTCTTAAAGACTTCTATTTGCGGGAAGAGAAGAACGGGAGAATTCCTTATGCGGTAGAAAAAGAGTTTAAATTTACCTTAGGAAAAGTCCTTGTCCGCGGCCGCTGGGACAGGGTTGATTTGGAAAGCGGGGAAGCAGTAATTATTGATTTTAAGTCTTCGTCTATCAATACTCAGAAAGACGCGGACAAACGGGCAAAAAACAGCCTTCAGATGGCTCTTTATGCCTATTCTTACTATAAATTGTTCAACCTGCCGCCTAAACGGGTTGAATTGCATTTCTTAGAGTCAGGGTTAATTGGGAAATCGGTTAAGGATGAAAAAGACTTTGGGAAAGTCGAAACCAGGATTTATGAGGTAGAAAAAGGGCTGCGTAAAAGGGAGTTTAAAGCTACTCCTTCATACCAGGCTTGTAACTGGTGTGTTTATAACCGGATCTGTCCCTATACCATACTCAAACTTTTTTAAGCCATAGGAGTGTTGTAGAATTCAACAGTTCTACTCCCTAACTTTGAAGGTTGACATATTAGGTAATATATATTATTATTAATCATAGAGAAAGGTCTTCTTAAATCGGGAATTAATGAAATATTTCAAAACCATTATATTATGTCTGTTTGTTTCTTCCTTATCTTTACCTATTTTCTCTCAAACCGCGTCAGACTCTTCCGCTGTTTATCAAGAATTTAATTCCGCATATTCCCAGATAGAATCTCAGCTTAAAAAAGGAGAATTATCTCCTGCTTTAGAGGGGTATAACCGTTTAAAGAAAAAGTTCGGGACAGACCAATCGTTAGCTCCCCGGGTAATCCTTTTAGAAACTGAAGTTCTGTCCGCAGTAGCAAAAGCAGACAGGACCAATTATTCAGCCGGAAAGCAGGGGGTGTCTTCTCCTGATAAGTCAGGAGGGAATAAGGCTAAAGTCTCGTCAAAATCATCAGGAGGAGGATTAGATTCCAAAACGCTCATTCGGGATTTTAACCGTAAATACAAAGAGATAATATCTTTATTAAAAAGGAAGGATATATCCGAAGCTGAAAATGAATTCAGCAATTTAAAAGAAGCCTTTGGTAAAAGGGAAGAGTTTTCTTATAAACTGCGCCTTTTGGAGGGAGAAATAGGGCAGGCGATTGATTTAGATAAGATAAAAAAGAAAAAGGAATACCTAAATTCTCAATTAAAGACAGTTAGAAAACTTGTATCTGATAGGGATTATCTTAAGGCAAAAAAAACCCTACAGGGATTAAAACTGTCTTATCCTGATAACCGGGAAATAAACAGGCTTCTGAATTTGGTGGGAAGAAGGATTCAAAGAGAAAAACAGAAGACTCAGGATGAAAGGAGACAGAAGAAAATACTTTTTGAACAGGCGCGTAAGGAAAAGATGGAGAAGCAGAAAGAGTTGTTCTTGTCCCGCGAGCTTTCTTCTGTCCGTAAATTAGTTTCCCGGGGGAAATATCTTGAGGCAAAGAAAAAACTCCTAAATTTGTCAAAGATTTATTCAGGAAACACAGAAGTTTTAAGTTTATCCGGCCTTGTAGGACAGAAGATTTCTATATCCGAAACCCTTAAAAAGAGGAAAAAAGAACAGGAAGAAAAGGACAAAGCCCAAAAAGAGACATATAAGCAGAAACAGCAGAGAAAAGAACTTCTGAAAGAGTCTTTAAAAGAAGCCGATTCATTAATTCGGGCTAAATTTTTTAATGAAGCAAAGAAGCTCTTGCTGGATCTTCGGGAAATTTACCCGGGAAATAGAAAGATATCTTTTTATATAAAGAAGGCAGATAAAAATATTGTTGATGCGGAAAGGGAAAAAGAGAAACAGAATCAGAAATCTATTCTTTCTGAATACAAGAAAAATATCCTTCAGGCAATTGACGATAAGGACTTTGATTTAGCTAAGAAGATTGCCGGGCAGGCTAAAGAAAGGCTGCAGCATTCAGGTTATTTAAGGGAAGTGCTTTCTCTGAAGAAGAAAATAGAAACAGCAGAGAGAAACGATAAAAAAGACAGGGAAAAGAAAGAACGGGCTAAAGCCTTAGCTGAGCAGCGCAGGCTTAATGATAAATTCGCGGCTGAGAAGGATAGTATAGAAAAATTGATTGGCAAAAGAGATTTTGCTTCGGCGAAAAACAGGATTTCTAAGTTAAAGTCTGAATTAGGAAAAGATAAATATTTCTCGTCAAGAATAGCCTGTTTAGACAGAGAATTAGACAAAGAATTCAAAGCCTGCCAGAGGGAAAAAGAGCGTAAGAACCTGCGGGAGAAAAGAAAAAGGGAATTAGATTTTCGTTTTCTTTATATCAAAGTGAAAGATTTGGTCAACCGCGATAAAATAGCAGAGGCAAAAGGTGTTTATAAATCTATATTGGAAAAGTTTTCCGGAGATAAGGAATTTTCCGGAAGGATTGCCGAATTAAAATCTTTTATAATGAATGAGATGGAAGAGAAGATATCAATTCTTGATAAGGCTTCGGAGAGTAGGCAACTCTCTTTCGCTGACAAAAAGAAATTCAAAACATCTTCTTTACGCATAAAGGCGCTTTTAAATAAGAGGCGGGTTCTTGATGCTAAGGAAGAATATGAATTATTGAAAAGTAGATTCGGTAATAACCCTCTGTTCTTTGAGCAGATGGGCTCTTTAGAAAAATATATGTCGGATGAGATGGATAAAATAATTGTTTATCAGGAGAAAAAGCAGAAGGAAGAAAAGCTGAGGAATGATATTTCTAAAGCCCGCAGGTTTATAGAGGACGGCGATTTATCCTCGGCGCGTGAATTTCTGCTGGCGCTGGTTGAGAAGTATCCTCAGAAGAAGGATATTACTGCTCTGCTGGATTTAGTCGACAGCAGGATTGATAGAAAAGAGAAGGAGAAGAAGACAGAAGAAGAAGAGGGGACCTTTAATAGTTATAAGTCCCGGGTATTATCCGCCGTTTATAACGGCAACCTTGATTCTGCCCGGCAAATTCTTTCTGAAGCGGAAAAATCCGTAGCCGGTAGGTTTCAAGGCCGGCTGGATACCCTGCGGAAAAAGATAGATAAAGCTGAAGGGAAGATAAGAGAAGAGAAAATCGCTAAAGATCGGCAGAAAAGGAACAGATTGTTTTCTGATTTGGAAGATAAATTTACAGGATTAATTGACAGTAAGGACTTTGTATTGGCCGGTAACACTTTATCTGATATAAAGGATAAGTTTAGCGGTGATTTAACATTTTCTCCTAAAGTCAAGACTTTGGAAAGAAACTTAAATAGCGCCCTGAATAAGGATAGAAAGGATAAAGAAAAAGCAGAGATGACTATGCGGAAAAAGATGAGAATCAGGTTTGATTCTCTCTATTCTGATGCCAAATCGCTTATTAGGAAGGAAGACCTTACCGGCGCGGAGGATAAATATAAAGAGATGGTGAAAGAATTCAGCGGAGAGGATGAATTCAGGGCAAAACTGGACAAGGTAAATGAAGAAATAACCTCAGCTTTGAAAGAGAAAGAGAGCAGAGAGAAAGAGGCCAAATTCAGGGATGATATAAACAAAGTAAAGGGTTTTATAAAGACAGGGAAATATAAAGAGGCAGAGGGTATATTGGCCGGGTTAGGAAAAAGCCATCCTGACAACG
>CAZSRG010000002.1:0-15251 GCA_964609315.1 uncultured Planctomycetia bacterium | reverse complement strand
CTTCAGAGACGTCTAATTTAATAAGGCGGGGAGATTTGTCCGGGGCGGAGGATAAATATAAAGAGATGGTTAGGGATTTCAGCGGAGAAAAAGAGTTTGCCGTAAAGTTGGAGGAGATAAACAAAGATATAAACGAAGCATTGAAGGAAAAAGCGGAGAGGAAGAAAAGGGCGGAATTAAAGTTGGATATAGGCAGGGCAAAAGTCCTGATAGACAAGGGAGAGTATAAAGAGGCAGAGGGTATATTGGCCGGGTTAGGAAAAAGCCATCCTGACAACGGCGAAATCAGCCGTCTTTTGGATAAGGCGAGACTGCTTGAGCGGAGAAAAAGAGAAGCGGAGTTTAAACGCTTATCTTCAGAGACGTCTAATTTAATAAGGCGGGGAGATTTGTCCGGGGCGGAGGATAAGTATAAGCAGATGGTGAAGCTATTTAGTGAAGAAAAATTTAGCGTAAAGCTTTCTTCTTTGGAAATACAGTTGGCATTAGCTTTAAGTAAAGAGGAAATGAGAAGAAGGAATCTCCTGTTTAAACAGAAGATGAAGCAGGCCAGGAGATTTGTAGCAGGGAAAGATTATTTTCAGGCAAAGGATATTCTGGATAAATTGGTTAAAGAATATCCTAAAAATAAAAAAGCAGTGTCTTTGTTGAATTATACAGAGAAGAAACTTTCTGCCGCGGTTTCCCGGAAAGAGAAGAAAGTCGGAGACTTTCTGGATAAATGGGAAAGGATTTTAGGCCGGCAGAAGAAAACTGAAAAGAAGAAAATCATCCGGCATCCGGTAGAGGTAAAGGCTCTGTTTAAGGTTAAGGAATCCCATCCTGCTGTTCTGCGTGAACAGCCCCGCGAGCAGTCTATAAATGAGATGCTTAAGCGGGCAGAACAGGGGTTTTCTCTTAAAAAGCGGATGGAAGAAATTGAATCAGGTAAGGAGAAAACGTCTTTGCGGAGGGAGAAAGAGCTTAAAGAGGTAGAAAAAAAGGTTTTCGAGATTAAGAAAGCGGAGGATTATATAGATATAGGCCGTTACAAACAGGCTTCTGCTGTTCTTAAAAGGCTTAAAGCTCTTTATCCGGAAGACGAGAAGATAAATAGCTTGCTTTCTGAGATAAAATAACTTTGGTGTCAGGTTTTAGGCATCATATATAAGAACAGACAACAGAGGACGGAAGGGCTGAATAATAGATAAGTCCTAAGCACTAAATCCTAAATCCTAAACAAACTCAAAATGAACAAAATCCAAAATCCAAAATAAAATTTAGAACATTTGAAATTAGGATTTAGGGATTGGTTATGATTCAGGATTTCGTCATGATTTTCCGCCTGAGGTGGATCAGCCTATGGCTGAAGAGATTAGGGTTTAGACCATTTGATATTTGAAATTGTTTAGAGTTTAGAATTTGGAGTTTAGAGTTTACTTTTGGTTTATGGTATCAGGTCTTAGCCATTTATATAAGGATAGGAGACTTTCCTATGCTAAAGCTTCCTTTTTCGCCAGGGCTTCGGAGGACAAGTCGGAGGGCAGGTAGAGGGCAGAGAACGGAAGATAAAAGGGGACTGGCGCACCCTTAACCCTTACGGGCACAGGTACCCTTACGGGCGGCAAAATATACCAGTTCCTGATTACAATGATTACCCCTTGATTACAACGATTGAAAATATTGGCTTCTTATCCCTGTCTGCCAAAGCCTCGGCGCAGGCAGGGTTGGAATCATCTCTTAATCGCCGAAATCAGGCATTGGTACTATTATGCATCAGTGCCAAAAGAGGATTGGTGTATAGAATGCGGCGGTAGTTATATTTCCTGCCTGAGCTGTTTCTCGGCATCGACCACATCCCGGTTTAACCGCCTGATAATTCTTTTAGCTTTCTGTTTAAATTCTTCTCCAAATCCTTCAAAAAGGATAAGTTCTCTCAGCATCTGGATATCCATACGGAAATAACGGACTATTTCTCCCTCGTCTATATCGGTGAATTTGGAGAGTTTTGAAAATTTTATACCGTTTATCCAGAGGAGAGTGGCTTGGTTTAAGTGGAAATAAAACCGTTTTGCCTGAGGGTATATTCTGAATTTCTTCTCTTCTTTATGGATAACTTTAGTGATGTTTGTAAGGGTATAAGCTAATGCTCTCTCTTTTTTATTTAAGCGCGGCCTTCTCTGGTTCTTGCGCGGCTGGTAGATTAAAGATGATATAACCATGGCTAATTCTTTTTCTCCGAGTTCCTGAAGGAAGTTCTTTTCATACATCTCCCCTGCCTGCAGTTCGTAGCTGTATATACGGGATGCCAGTTTTCCTTTGTTTGACAAGTTTCCTCCGCCGGTTATATAGTTTAGATTCTTGAGCAGTGATAACTTGCTTTTAATAAGAGATAAGGCTTCGTCTTTGTCGTATCTGTCCGATTGATACGAATGAAAAGACAAAGGGTATATGTCATAAATATTTTCGCCTAAGTCTTTATAAAGGTTTAAGATGGTAGCGTAGTTGCTTCTTAACTGGCTGGTTATTTTTTCCGGCTGTCCGTAAAGTGTGTCTTTCAGCTCGTTTATTGATATGGAAGCAGGATTTATCCTCAGGAAAACAAACCCCTGTTTGTCAATTCCTCTTCTTCCCGCGCGGCCGGACATCTGGTACAAATCGCGGGTTTTAAGGTTACGGTGGTATCGGCCGTAGAATTTGCGTAAAGTGTCAAAAACCACTGTCCTTGCCGGCATGTTTATTCCTAAAGCAAAAGTCTCTGTTGTGAATATCACTTTTAAGAGGCGGGAGGTAAACAGCTGTTCAATGACTTCTTTTAAAGTAGGGAGTAGGCCGGCATGGTGAAAGGCTATGCCTTTCTTTACCAGTTCTGTAAGGTATCCGGCTGTCGGGTCATTGTAGAGGTCAAATTTACTGATAAGCTTTTTATAAAGGCCGGTTATTTTTTCTTTTCCATCTTTGTTAAGAAAATCAAATTTTGCCAATTCCTGGGCTAAAATTTCAGTTCTTGCTCTTGAAAAAGTAAAATATATACAGGGAAGAGCTCCCTTTTCTTTGAGGTGCTCAAAGAGCGTTTGTATCCTGTTAGGTTTAGGGGCGGCTTCTTTACGCCGGATTTTGCCGACTTTTCTGATTTCATTTGTTTCTATTATTGATTCTTCTAAGTCTTCTAATTTGGTAAAAATCCGGTTGCTGCTTTGGAAGAAGAATTTTAGAGGCACAGGCCGGACATTTTCTTTTATTACTTTTATGGGAATATGGTGGATTTCATTGAGCCATCCGCTGATTTTATCTACGTTGGGGACAGTAGCGCTTAAAGCCAGAATTTTCAGATGACGGGGCATAAGCATTAAGGATTCTTCCCAAACAGTCCCGCGTTCAAAATCGTCTAAGTAATGTATTTCGTCAAAAATCACCCATTCTTTTTTGCTTAACCTCTCAGGCTCAGTGAGGATTAGGTTGCGGAATATCTCGGTAGTCATTATCAACACTTCTGCTTCGGAATTAATGCTGACATCTCCGGTAAGGATGCCGGCCTTATCCTTATAGAGTTTCTGGAAATCACGGTATTTCTGGTTGCTCAAAGCTTTCACAGGGGCAGTATATATTATTCCTTTATTTCCGGAGATGGCTTTCTCGATTGCGTACTCAGCTATGAGAGTTTTTCCTGCTCCTGTAGGAGCGGATATGATTATAGAATTATCGCGGTTCATCTCTTCTATAGCCTGTTTCTGAAACTTGTCTAATATTAAGTCTTTATATTTATCCATGCGCCTATTATTATCTATTTCCGGCTTTTTTTCAAACAAAAACTTTAAAACTTCTTATCCGGATGTTATGTATTTAAGAAAGTCCTTGCCTGAAAGTGGTTTTTATTGATAATGTGGTTCTTGTAAAATACAAGAACTTAACAGGGGAAATGCTGTACCTTATACCCTTGCGGGCACAGGCATCCTTGCGGGCACAGGTACCCTTACGGGCACAGGTACCTTTACGGGCACAGACAGGCAAATAATGCTAACCGCATTATTTGGGTTAATGGTATCAAGCAGCTGAATCCAGTCGTAAAATTATGGATAAAGCGGTATACAAATTGCCTTCAGAGTTTATTGAGAGGATGAAGAAATTATATCCCCGTGATTATGTTGAAGTCCTTCATTCTTTTCTTTCGGGTAAGACACCTTCTTTCCGCTGTAACCTGATAAAGGTATCTCTGCGGGATTTATTGTCTTCTCTCAAGAATCTAAATGTTAAATACCGCAGTATAGATTGGCATCCTCTATCTTTTCTTCTCCTTTCTCCTTCCCAGCGGGATTTTCAAAAAGAAGATATCTATAAGCAGGGGCTTGTTTATTTTCAGAATCTTTCCAGTATGCTTCCCGTAATATTTTTGAAAGCTTTCCCAAAAGATAAAGTCCTGGATTTATGCGCCGCTCCCGGGAGTAAGACTACCCAGATTGTATCAGAGACTCCAGAGGTTGCTGAGTTAACCGCGGTTGAGAAGATAAAACCCCGTTTTTACAAGCTCTTGGCTAATTTGAAGAACCAGGGGCAGGATAGGTTTGTTAAAGTAAAGCTTGGAGACGGGATAAAATTCTGGAAAGAAAATGAAGAGTATTTTGATAAAGTTTTGGTCGACGCGCCCTGCAGCGCGGAGGCAAATTTTAGGCTGGCTAATCCTAAAAGTTATTCTTACTGGTCTTACCGCAAAGTTAAAGAATCACAGCATAAACAAAAAGGGCTTCTCTATTCAGGGATAAAGTCATTAAAACCGGGAGGAAAACTTGTCTATTCAACCTGTACCTTTTCTCCGGAAGAGAATGAAGAAGTAGTAAACTGGGCCATAGATAAATTTAAGGGGGGTGTTTACTTAGAAAATTTCAATCTGCCTTTTAAAAACTATAAAGACGGCATAATAGAATGGAAAGGAAAGAAATACTCTGATTCCCTAAAGTTTACTAAGCGGATTATGCCCGATGACAAAATGGAAGGCTTCTTTATAGCTGTTTTAAGGAAACCATACCCCATCTCGTAAACCATGTTCCACCGCGCAGGTGGGACATGGTTTAAGTGTTGTAAAACCAAAGGAATGTGTTATAATTCCAGAATGTCAGATTTGTTTTTGGCGCAGAAAAGGAGGTTGTGATGTTAGAGGATGATATTTATAAAGATTATGTCCAGGCTTTGAAATCTAAAGATAAAGATAAGGTTGAGTTTCTGAGTTTTATAAGAGCCGGGTTGAAAAACCGCGGGATTGAACTTAAAAAGGATAAGCTTGAAGATTCTGAAGCCTTGTCTGTCTTGAAAAAGGAGAAAAAGGGCCTTTTAGATTCCAAAGAGATTATTGAGAAATCAGGGAGGAAAGGCCGGCTTGAGCAGATAAACAGTGAGATTAATATTATTAACGCTTATTTGCCCGAGCCTCTTTCTAATGAGGAAATGGTAAAATTTATAGATGAGTCGATAAGTGAAACAGGCGCGGTTTCTTTGAAGGATATGGGGAAGGTAATGAAACTCTCTTTGGAGAAAATGTCTAACCGCGCGGAGGCAAAGGAAATCAGCCGAATCGTAAAAGAAAAGTTATCGGCCGGTTCATGACCTGTCTGTTTTCCTTGTTTTTTCTATTTATCGTCTCGCCCAGCCTTAAATATGGCAATTAAAGACAAGTTGAAACTCTGGATTTTTATTCTTGTATTGAACCTTCCTGCTTTTTTATACCCTTCTTCTCAAGTACAAAGATTAAATATTCTATATAACCGGGGAGAGTTGGGTAAAGCGGTTTCTTTATCTGAGAATAAAGTTTACGGAGAGAATTCTTCTCCTGATGATTATTTAAACTTAGCCCTTCTGTATGAGGAAGAAGGGGATTACAGTAAGGCTGTTTCTCTTTTGAAAAAGGCTGATTCTTTATACCGGGAAGAAAGAGATATACTTTTTCATTTGGGGAGGATCCTCTGCCTTGATTCAAAGAGTAAAGAATCAATACATTTCCTCAAAAAGTATCTGTCTAAAAACCGCGGAGATAAGAAAGCCTATTTTTATTTAGGCTTAGATTATGAAGATTTAGGCAGAGATGCCCTTGCTTTGCGGTATTATAGATATTCCTTAAGGAGAGATAAGTATTTTGTCCTTCCTCTGTTGAGGGAAGCAGGCATTTACCTTAAGAAGAAGGATTATTTTAAGGCGGCCGCATTCCTTTCTGAAATAAAAGGTTATGACCCCGGCATAAAGCAGGTGTATAAGGATTTAGCCTTTGTTTCTCTGAAGCTTAAAAATTACCTGGCAAGCTTTAAAGAAGCAGGAAAGTTTTTGTCTATGTCTCCAAAAGATAAAGAAGCCGAGAAAGTGATAGAGGAAGCTAAGCAGAGGCTGGGGAAGGGCTTTTTCAAGAGGGAGAGGGAAAAAACAGCTGAGTATAGGCAGAAAAAAACTGCTCAGGTTTTTGCCTTTGCTAAAGGGATAGGCATACCTGAAATAAAGGTCTGTATTTCAGAAGGGCTTAAAAACTTTGAGTTTAAAGTTACCGGAAAGTTTATCGCTTATTTGGAGAATAAACCTGTGCTTAGTTTAGAAAAGGGCATTCTTTATAGAATAGAAGCGGGGAATAATAAATTAAATATTATAACACCTAAGGGCGCAGCTATTTTTGACGGCGGGTTGGTTTTAGTCCCCGAATCAAAAGGGTATCTTTTTGGTATATTCGGCACATTGGGGGGTAAGGGCAGTTATTATGCTAAATCTTCTGACGGTTTTTTCCGCGGCAGGCTTAAAATAATAGTTGACGGGAAAGGGCGTATGAGGCTGGTAAATGTTGTAAATTTGGAAGAGTATCTTTACGGGGTTTTGCCTTCGGAAATACCTTCAACCTGGCCTAAACAGGCTATTTTGGCCCAGGCGGTATTAGCCAGGACAAAAGCCTTGTCTGGAATAGGGATGTATAAAGGCCTGGGTTTTGATTTTTATAATACTGTGAGGTATCAGGTTTACCGGGGAGTTGAGAATGAATGTAAAAGCGCTGTTTCTGCGGTTGACGCGACTAGAGGCGTTATTTTAACCCTTCCTTCAGGAGTGGAAGATATCTATTATTCCAGTAATTGCGGGGGGCATACCCGGGGTTATAAAGGAGTTAAAGGGGTTAAGGAAAATAGTAAACCTTTAAGGATAGAATTTCCTTTGTCTCCTTTGGATTTATATAACTGGCTTGGTTCGGAACCGGATGTTTTTTGCTCTTTGAGCAAAAACAATAAGAGCAGGTTCAGGTGGCAGAGGATTTATACTGAACAGGAGTTGTCTAATCTTGTATCAGATAATACAGACAGTTCTAAAGAGGTCAGAGAAATCCGTGTCTTAAAAAGGGGCATATCCGGCCATATTGATTCTTTAAAGATTATGGGCCCAGGGGTCGAAAAAGAAATAGATTCTGAGCTTAAGATAAGAAGGATTTTAGGAGGCCTGAGAAGCAGTTTATTTCGGGTAGAAGTCAAATATGGGAAAGACGGCAATCCGGAATATTTTATATTTTGGGGCGGCGGGTTTGGCCATGGTAGAGGCTTATGCCAGTATGGGGCAAAGGGCATGGCTGATAAAGGGTATTCTTACCAGGATATCCTCCGGCATTATTTTCCGGGTTCATCCCTGAAGAGGAGTTATTAAACCCGGGTTATAAAATGGGATTTGACTCTTTTGGCTTCAAAGAATTCAGCGGTGAATTTCCTGGCTTTTTTATAGTCGTATGCCTTGCAGGAAAAGATATTTATATAGGCGCTTTTCTTTGATTCCGAGAAATGGCCGACGATAGAACTGGTTTCAATAAGCTGGACTAAAGAATATCCCTGGGTATGGGGCTTTTTATGGCCGAAGTAGGGGATAAGAGTCTTGCCGAATTTCTCCATTCTTATCAGCCGGCAGAGTTTGTCGTTGTATTCCTGAATCTTTTTCTTGGAAGATAAAACTTTTAAGCTGCAGCCGTAAAGGTTCAATACTAATTCCCAGCCGTAAGTTACCTGTTTTTTGTTTTCGGTTTTCTTCTTCATTTTATTATTTCTTTTATATAGTTGGGGAGGCTGAAAGACGCCGTGTGAATTTCAGGGTTATAGTATTTGGTTTTCAAATTAAGCCGGCCAATTTTTTTAACCAGGCTTTTTTCATCTATTTTTGAAGGATTTATTGTTTTAGAGCAGAAGAGCAGGGAGAAAAAACCTCCTACATAGGTGGGGACAGCGGCTAAATAAACGGAGGTATAAGCAAATATCTTTTTTGCTATTTTAAAATTATCCCGCAGTTCTTTAGGCTGAAAGAAGCTTGACCCGCATTGGCGGGCCATAATCCCGTCTTTATTCATAATCCTGCTGATGTTTTTGTAAAACTCTTTTTGGAAAAGTATCCTTGCCGGCCCTATCGGGTCGGAAGAATCTATTATTATAACATCATATTTATCCCCGGTTGTTTTTACGAACTCGGCTCCGTCTTTTATTATTACTTCGGCTTTCTTGCTTCTGAAACTGTTTCTGCTTATCTTAGGCAGGTATTTATGGGATAATTCGATAACATTCTTATCAATTTCTACTAAAGTAACTTTTGTAATTTCATGTTTTAATACTTCTCTGAGTATCCCTCCGTCTCCTCCTCCTATGATGAGAATTTTCTTGGGGGATTTATGGGAGAGAAGAGGGACATGGCTGAGCATTTCGTGATAGATAAACTCATCTTTTTCCGTGGTTTGCACGATGTTGTCCAAAGCTAAAATTCTGCCCAACCCCCGGTTTTCAAAGATTTCGAGCTTTTGCAAAGAAGAATCTTTTTTATAAATGAGCTTATTTCTCAAGTACCCGGCCTTGACATCGGTATGAAGAGCCTCAGTAAACCATCTTTTGTTCATTTCTAAAGTATTCCCCTTTTTATTTCCATTACCTGTATTTTTTCCGGCATAAACCCTTTCTTAATAATAGGTATTGCTTTATGAGGGTCAATTGTTCCGCAGACAAATATATCAAGCGCGGCATATTTGTATTCCGGCCAGGTATGCACGCTTATATGGGATTCTTTAAGAATGCCTACTCCAGAAATCCCTCCTGAAGGAGTGAATTTGTGCAGGTTTATTTTTAGGAGAGTTGCTCCGCAGGCTTTGACTGATTCTTGAAGGATCTTCTTAATTTGGGGGAGAGAATTGAGGTATCGGGCTCTCCACACTTCTATAATGAGGTGGATGCCCGCATATTTTATATTCCCGTCAGTTCCGCAGAATTCTTTTTTGCCCATCCTCCCTGATTGTCCCTTTACTTCTTAGAGATAGAATAAATCCCTCCGGATTTTAATATTATTACATATATATATACAATTTTGGCCGGCTTTTCAAGAAAAATTTTATTTTTTTTTATATATGGTATAATAACCATTCTATGGATATTCTAAAAGGCGTTAATTTAGGCGGCTGGCTTCTTATGGAAGGGTATATTTTAGGAGGCAGAAATATACCCGAACACATTTTTAAACGCAGGTTCGTTAACCGTAATGGTAAAGGCGCGTTGTCTGATTTTGAGCGCCTTTTTCGGAAGAATTTTATAACTGAGAAGGATTTAGAGCGAATTTCTTTGTGGGGCGCTAATTGTGTAAGAGTGCCTTTTAATTACCGGCTTATTGAAGAAAAACCTTATAAATACAGCAAAAAGGGTATTCAAATACTGCGCCGCCTTTTATCCCGGGCAGGTAAGTATAATCTCAAAGTAATTCTTGATTTGCACGCCGGGCCGGGCGCTCAAAATGCTGATTGGCATTCCGATAGTTCAGGTAACGCCCTTTTATGGGAAAGAAAATCTTTTCAGGACCGCGCTTTCAGCCTCTGGCAGTTTTTAGCCGAAGAGTTTAAGGGCAATCCGGCAGTAGCCGGATTTGATTTATTGAATGAGCCGGTAGTAGAGAAAAAACAGGTTTCTTCTCTAATTAAGTTTTATAAAAAACTCATCAGGAAGATAAGGGAGGCTGATAGAGACCGCCTTCTCTTTGTTGAGGGGAACCTTTGGGCTCAGGAGATTGATTTCTTATCCGAGTTGTTGTCTGATAAAGTAAAAATAAGTATTCATACTTACCAGCCTTTGGATTTTACCTTTAATTTCAGGAGGTTTTACCATTATCCGGGGGGTGTATCCGGAGTTGAGTGGAGTAAATCTGTTTTGAAAAAAAGCCTTGAACACTATAAGAAATTTTCCGATAAGTATTCAACGGAACTTTTTGCCGGGGAATTCGGAGTAAATTACAGGAATGGGCATTTTGGAGAGCTGGCCTGGTTAGAGGATATCCTGTCTTTATTCAAAGAATGGAAGTTCAGCTGGACATATTGGACATATAAGGCTGTTTCCGGATCTGTTTTTCCTGACGGGATTATGCAGTACTTGGAAAACCCCGCCTGGGTAAAGAGAGAAGGCCCTGTTCCCGGCTGGGAGAATTACATTGAGATGTGGCCTAAGTTAAGCAAGGAAATAATAGCTTCATTAAGAACCGAAAACTTTTTCCCGGCTGAAGGAAGCCTGGAGGTGTTAAAGAAATATTTCAGCATGGATTAAATCTGAGTAATATTTGTTTTCTGCGTTATCCTGTGTGTATTCGCCTTCCTGTCTTTTGACGGAGGAATGTTTATTAATCAAGATAAGAGAAAGGATGTGAGATGAAAGTAGTTCCGGCTATTTTGACTGATGATAGGCAGGCTTTTAAGGATATGCTGGAGACAGCGGAAGCATTTGCCGAACATATCCAGGTGGATATTATGGACGGCAGGTTCGTTCCTTCTAAAAGCATAACTATTGAAGATTTAAAAGACATTAAGTGCCGCAGGTTTACTGAAGCCCATCTTATGGTTGAAGACCCATTGCTTTGGATTGATGCTTTTAAAGAAACCGGGGTTAAAAGAATAATCTTTCATTTTGAAATTGATAGAGATAAATCTGCTGTTATTTCCCGGATAAGAAAGGAAGGGTTAAGCGTAGGTATCGCGGTTAATCCCGATACTCCGATTTCGGAAATTTTCTCTCTATCAGATAAAACTGATATGGTCCTGTTTATGTCGGTCATCCCTGGATTTTACGGGGCGGAATTTATCCCTGAAGTTTTGAATAAAGCAAGAGAATTCAAAAAACTCCTTCCCGGAAAGCCCGTAGGTATAGACGGAGGGATTAAACCCGGCAATTTTCAGCAGGCTGTTTCTTCGGGGATTGATTTTATCTGTGTAGGCAGCGCGATCTTTAGGGCTGAGGATCCAGCTTCAGCTTATAAAAACCTTTCTTCCCTGTTGATAAAATAGAATATAATATGTCCCGTCTTATTTGTGATAAAACTGTCTTGCTTCATATCTGCTGTGCCGGATGTTCTACGGAATCTATCCGGCGCCTGTCTGAGGAAGGGTTTAAAGTAACCGGGTTTTTTTATAATCCCAATATTCATCCTGAAAAAGAGTATCAGAAAAGGAAGGAAGACTTAAATATTGTCAGAAAAGAATTTTCTGTTGATATCATTGAGGGGGCATATCATCCGGATAAGTGGGTTGAGTTTATAAAAGGACATGAAAATGACAGAGAAGGAGGCGAAAGGTGCGGCCTGTGTTTTGAAATGAGGCTTAAAGAGGCTTGCAGGGTAATGCTGGATAAAGGATTTGACTTTTTTACTACCACTTTAACTATTGGCCCTTATAAAAACAGCAGGCTGATAAATAATATAGGTAAAGAAATTGGCGGGGACAGGTTTTTGTCCAGGGATTTTAAGAAGAAAGACGGGTTTAAAAAATCAGTGATTTTTTCTAAAGAGTTAAGCTTGTACCGCCAAAGTTACTGCGGATGTGTGTATAGTATGAAGGCAAAGCGCAAAGAGCCAAGCGCAAAGGGCAAAGAGCAAATAACAAATAGCAAATAGCCAATGGCAAATAGCTAATATCAAATAGTATATAGCGTTTAGCGGATACCAATGCTGTGCCGAAAGGACTAAATAAACTCAAAAACAGTATAAGAGTAAAAGGATACTGAATGTTTTGAGTTTTGTATTTGTGATTTTGGATTTGTTTAGAGTTTAGGATTTAGGGTTTAGAGTTTTTTGCGAAGTATATGTATTAGTCAGGCCGTGGCTAATAGCTATTAGCTGAGGGTTGGTAGATACGGATTTCTTTTTTGTAAAATGCATAATCCTTATTATTCTTTTAATTCTTTTTTGCGGGATAAATTCGGAGAAAGGGCCCATAAACTGAGCTTGGACGCGGGGTTTTCCTGTCCTAATATAGATGGTTCCAAAAGCGGTAAGGGGTGTATCTTCTGTAATAACAGATCTTTCAGCCGCTTTGTTTCTAATCGGAGAATTCCTTTAAAAGAGCAGATAAGACAGTCGATGGAATATGCCTTTAAAAGGTTTAAAGCAAAAAAGTTTATCGCCTATTTTCAGAGCTTTACCAATACCTATGCCGGAGTTAGAGAGTTGGAAGAAAAATACTCGGTTATAAAATCCTTTCCTGAAATAGTGGGATTGTCTGTTTCTACCCGCCCGGACTGCGTTGACAAAGAAAAAATAAAACTTATTAAAACATTTACATCCGATTATATGGTCTGGATAGAATACGGCCTGCAGACGATTCATGACAAAAGTTTAAACTTTCTTAACCGCGGGCATAATTATGAAGATTTTCTTAAAGCTTTAAGTTTGACTGAGGGCCAGGGGGTATATATAGGTGTTCATCTTATACTCGGTATCTTAGGCGAGACAAAAGAGATGATGATGGAAACCGCCAGGAAAATTTCAAAACTTCCTTTGTCCGGGGTTAAATTTCACTGCCTGTATGTAGTTAAAGATACTTTGTTAGAGGATATGTATGATCAAGGCGGGGTTGAGCTCTTGTCCGAAGAGGAGTATGCGGATATTGTTTGCGGTTTCTTAGAACGAATACCTCCAAACTGGGCGGTGCTCAGGCTGGTTTCTGATGCTGACCGGGAATATTTGCGGGCTCCTTTATGGGTGAACCAAAAACAGAGAGTAGTTAACAGAATTAAACAGGAGTTGATGAAAAGAAGTTCGTATCAGGGCAGGTTGTTTAGAAGTAATTAAGGGGATGGATGGTAGGGACCGGGGCGCAATTTAAAGAATTTACGAAACAAATGGATTCAGGTATACGTTATATAAAAGGAATCGGGCCTAAAAGAGAAAAACTGCTTAACCGGCTGGGAATATTTTCTCTGCGTGACATTTTTTACTATTTTCCGGTGAGGTATGAAGACAGGAGAAATGTTTCCTTTATCTCGTCTTTGAAAGAGGGTGACAGCGCGCTTATAAAAGCTAAAGTTTCCGGGCTGTCTATCAGAAAGGGTTTTTACGGGCGGAAATCTTTAGTCGCGGCGGTGTTAAGCGATGATACAGGTTCCTTGAGAAGTATATGGTTTAACCAGCCTTATATAGGTAAATACCTTAAATCAGGGAATAGTTATTACTTTTACGGAAGAATCAGGAGGTATAAAAATAAACTTCAGATTGTCAGCCCCGAGTTTGAGGAATCTGTTTCTTCGGAAACCTTGCCTTTGTCGGGAATAATTCCCTGTTACGGTTTGACTCAGGGTATTACCCAGAACTCTTTGAGAAAAATGGTCAATTTCTGCCTCAAACATTATTCGTCTAAATTGGCCGACCCCATTCCTTTCAAAATACGGAAAGAATACGATTTTCCCAATATAGCAAAAGCTGTTCTTGATATGCATTTCCCCGGAGATTTCCCCCCTTTGTATGAGGCAAGAAAAAGGTTTATCTTTGAGGAGTTCTTTATGCTTCAGATACTTCTTTTCCGCAGAAAAGCCCAGTTTAGGCTGACAGCAAAAAAACCAGTTTCAATAGATTATAGTATTGTAAATAAGGTTAAGGAGAACTTCGGATATAATCTTACTCCGGCTCAGGAAAAAGCAGTGGAAGATATTCTTAAAGATTTATCTTCTTCTTTTAGGAGCGCGCGCCTTCTTCAGGGAGATGTAGGCTCAGGCAAAACAATCGTAGCTTCCATAGCCTGCTTCGCGGCAGTGAGCGGGGGAGGGCAGTGCGCTTTTATGGTGCCTACCGAAGTCCTGGCCTTTCAGCATAAAATGACCTTGAATAAATTAGCGGAGGGGATGGATATAAATATTGAGATGATTACTGCCAGTATAAGCGGTAAGAAACGGAAGGATATTTACCGGAGGTTGTCTGAAGGCTCAATCCATGTGATTATAGGCACTCACGCTTTGTTAAATGAGGATTTGAGATTCAGGAACTTAAAGTTGGCGGTCATTGATGAACAGCATAGGTTTGGTGTTTCTCAAAGAGCTGTGTTGGCGAGTAAAGGGACAGCTCTGGATGTTTTGGTTATGAGCGCTACTCCTATTCCCCGAAGCCTGGCTTTGACTCTTTACGGTGATTTAGAACTTACCTTTATTAAAGAGTATCCTAAAGATAGGAAAGTCCCTTTAACTGAGGTTGTAGGGAATAAAGGCCGGATGGGAGTATATGAGTTTGTTAAAAGAAAGGTAAAAGAAGGCCGGCAGGCTTATATCATTTACGCTTTGGTAGATGAGTCTGATGAAACAGGGCTCTATTCCGCGGTGCAGATGTACGGGGAATTAAAAAAATTGTTTAAAGATGAAAAATTGGGGCTTTTGCACGGCCGGCTGAATGTGGATGAGAAGCAGAAGGTCCTGGATGATTTCAGGAATAAAAAGATTGATATTTTGGTTTCCACTCTGGTTGTTGAAGTAGGTGTAGATGTCCCCAATGCCGCGGTTATGGTAGTTGAAAATCCTGAACGTTTCGGGTTAGCCCAACTGCATCAGCTGAGGGGAAGGATTATGCGGTCCAGCCTACAGCCTTTTTTCTTTATGGTTGTTTCGGGAAATATTTCTTCAGAGTCAAGAGAGAGGTTAAAAATTCTTGAATCAACAAATGACGGGTTCAGGATTGCCGAGGAAGACCTGAGAGTAAGAGGCCCTGGAGATTTGTTCGGCACCGTTCAGGCGGGATACCTGCCTAAACGGATTGCTTCCGTTCAGGAAGATGCTGAAATGCTTCAGGAAGCGAGAAAATCCGCTTTTCAGATTATTAAAAAAGACCCTGAGTTGAAATTAAGAGAACACCAAATCCTTTTGGAAAATATTGAAACCCTGATGAAAAAATCAATGGTTTGGCAGGCAAGCTGACGCTTGAATAATAGAGGACAGAGGTCAGAAGGAGATTAACCGGGAAAATGCTGTTGGAAGAGCCATTTATCCATAACACCCGGTAAATCAAAG
>CAZSRG010000001.1:28002-66631 GCA_964609315.1 uncultured Planctomycetia bacterium | reverse complement strand
TCAAGCTCTGCATTAATCTTCATGCCTGTAGTTATAAATCTAAGGTCGCGAGCCAACGGTTGACGTAAGGCAAGAAGGTTAATGGCCCTTTCTTCAATTACTAATTCTAACTCATCAATTTTACGGTCATCATCAACTACGCTCTGAGCTATATTTTTATCTCGATTTTTCAGCGCCTCTACTGACTTATGGATTGATTTCTCAACTAACGCTGCCATCTTTAATAGACCTGTATTCATTTTTCTTAATTCTTCATCAAAGTGCCTTTTCATCTTTCACCTTCCTCTTGAGCGATTTTTCTTATTAGTTCATTTACTTTTCCCTCAATGCTACGTCTAACTTTCCTAAAAAATCTATATCTTTGCCTTTCGGATTTTCTATCTGCCATTCAATATGTTTATCTGCTGGAACAAAAGGGCGTATGTCACGACAACCTAACGTTACTACATAATCAAACTTTTTTAAAGGAAGCTCGCCAAATCCTTTTGATTTAGATTGTGAAATATCTATACCTGATTCCTGCGTGACCTTTATCGCATTAAGGTTGGCTTTACCCAATGGCTTTGAGCCTGCGCTATAAACTTCCAAGACCCCCCTTCCAAAATGATTAGCAAATCCCTCTGCCATCTGGCTGCGGCATGAATTTTCTATACACACAAATAATATTTTCTTCACAGGTTTACCCAAATCTTCCCGTTATATAATCTTCGGTAATTTTCTTGGATGGTTTAGTAAATATTTTACTGGTTACATCATATTCTATCAACTCACCGAGCATAAGAAAAGCGCATAAATCAGAGATGCGGGCTGCCTGCTGCATATTGTGGGTTACAATGACAATGGTGTATTTCTTCTTTAAGTTCTGAATCAATTCCTCAATCTTTGCCGTAGCGGTTGGATCTAAAGCAGAGCAGGGCTCATCAAATAAAACTACTTCTGGCTCAACTGCTAAAGCCCGAGCAATACATAATCGCTGCTGCTGGCCACCGGATAGCTCAAGAGCACTTTTATTTAATTTATCCTTTACATCCTTCCACAATGCGGCCTCTTTTAAACTTTTCTCAACCTTATGAGTAATATAATCTCTATCTTTTATTCCATTTATCCTTAATCCGTAGGCGACGTTATCGAATATGGACTTAGGAAAAGGGTTGGACTTCTGAAAAACCATCCCCACCCTTCTTCTTATTTCTACGACATCTACATCTGGATCATATATATTGCTGCCATCTATCAAAATTCTACCCTCAGATTTCGAGCCCAGGATAACATCGTTCATACGATTGAGGCTGCGTAAAAAAGTAGATTTTCCACACCCTGATGGCCCAATTATCCCGGCAACCTGATTTCTCTTTATATCCATAGAAACATTTTTTATAGCTTGGACACCATCATAGTAGAAACTGAATTTCTCTACCTTTATCTTCACCCCGTTAGAAAGATCTTCTAACAAGGCCCTTTCGGATTTTCTAACGGGGTTCAAGTTCTGCATTCTGCTACTCCATCTTACGTTTTCTTAAACGATATCTTAAAATTATAGCTGATAAATTCAGCGTAAATACCAGAACAATCAGCACCAGTGCTGTCCCATAGGCAATCGGCCTTACCTTAGTTATTGCATGATGCTGGGTAGACATTATGTATAAATGATAGGGCAAAGCCATGAATTGGCTAAATAATGATTTTGGCAAAAATGGCAAATAGAATGCTGCGCCAGTAAACAAAATCGGAGTTGTTTCACCGGCAGCGCGGGCTAACCCCAAAATAGTACCTGTAAGCATGCCAGGTATGGCGTATGGCAATACATTTGTTTTAACCGCCTGCCATTTGGTAGCGCCAAGTGCTAGTGCGCCTTCTCTATATGAATTCGGCACGTTCTTTAACGCCTCTTCGCTGGCAGTGATGGTCCAGGGAAGGGTCATAAGCCCCAGAGTTAAACCGGCTGATAAAATGCATGTACCTAAATGCATAAGTTGTACAAAAAGCACTACGCCAAACAGGCCATAAACAATAGAAGGGACCCCTGATAAGTTCCTGATAGACATCCGAATTAACCGTGTTATTTTATTATCTCTGGCGTATTCATTCAAATATATTGCACATCCCATACCAAGCGGCACAGCTAAAACTGCGGTGATAATAGTGACTAAAATAGTACCTATAATAGCAGGGAGTATCCCGCCTTCTGTCATACCCTTTTTGGGCATGGCAGTTAAAAACTCCCAGCTTATCTTACCTGCACCTTTGCTTATAATATCATACAAAATAACTATAAGGATAAAAGCCACTATACCGATACATATCCGTAGTAATACAAACCCTATTATCTCTTTTAAGCGCTTCTTAGTCATCTTTTTCTCTCGTATTTATGCAGAATAATATCCGATGCCATATTTACAATAAAGGTAATTACAAAAAGAACCAACCCAATTCCAAAGAGGGCGTAATAGTGAGTTGTATTATATGGAACCTCGCCTAATTCAATAGCAATAGTTGAGGTCAGGGTTCGCACTGAATCTAAAAATCCCCTGGGCATTGCTGGAGCACAGCCAGTCGCCATAAGCACTGTCATCGTCTCGCCTATTGCCCTGCCCATACCAAGCATACAAGCTGCTATTATACCTGAAAGCGCAGCAGGTATCTTTACTCTTATGAGTGTCTGCCAGTGACTTGCTCCTAATGCTAAGGAAGCCTGCTGGTAGGATTGAGGTACACTTTTTAGCGCATCCTCAGATAAACTGATGATGGTAGGTAAGGCCATCACCGCTAAAAGGATAGAACCATTTAAAGCGTTTAATCCATTGTGGAGATTAAAAATTTTAGCAATAAGCGGGCCGACCAAGACAATACCTAAAAAACCCATAACCACTGAGGGTATCCCTGCTAATATCTCGATAATGGGCTTGGCTATTTCCCGCACGCGCGATGTTGCAACGTCCGATAAATACGCCGCTGTGCCTATACCTAAGGGAACCGCTATCAAGAGCGCCCCTAATGTAACCATAAATGTACTTATGAGCATAGAGACAATGCCATAGCTTGGCCTTACATATGAAGTTGGGTTCCAATTTTTGCTGAATAGAAATTCTCTTAAGTCTATCTCTTTAAACGCAGGAATCGAGGTAAAAATCAGGAGTGCAAAAATCCCTAAGAGCACTATCACTACAAACACCCCATTTAAGAAAAAGAACCACTGTATTGCTTTCTCTTTAAACTTTGCCATTTTACAACTTTTATTCACTCCATAAAGTTATTCAATTACCTCATGCTTTTTTCATTAAACTCACGATACTCATCAGGTATGGGGTAGAAACCTTCCTCTTTAACAATTTTCTGCCCTTCCTGGCTTAATTCAAAAGCAATAAAATTTCTAACCTCCCCTTTAGGGGTGCCATTTATATATTGGTTAAGTGGCCTGACAATTGGGTATTTGCCGCTTTTTACATCATAAGGATTAAGAGGACTTGCGTATTCCATCCCTTTCTTTAAAGCAGCCCTTACGACATTTATACCTTCCGCATCTTTAACGTAGCCGACGCCTACATAACCGATACCCGAAGTATCCTGCTTTACTGCCTCTACAATTTGGGCGTTGCCATTCATCCTCTTCATCCTTTGTGAATAATCGCCTTTCAATACAGCGTCTCTAAAGAAGACAAAGGTTCCTGAATTAGACTGTCTTCCGTAGAGAGTAATAGGCATATTGTTCCCGCCAACTTCTTTCCAATTTGTAATCTCTCCTCGAAATATCTTCCCAATCTCATCCACTGTGAGTTTGTCTACAGAATTTCTTGCATTTGTTATAACGCTTAAACCGTCCATTGCAATAACCACTCTTTTAGGATTAATGCCTCTTCCATTTGCTTGAGATATCTCTTTTGCTTTCATCAGGCGCGAGGCATTGGCGATATCACACTTTCCGTTGATTAAAGCTGCTATGCCTGTTCCAGAACCACCACCTGTTACGGCAATATACTTTTCAGGGTTCTTCTTCATATACTCCTCGGACAATCTCTGCACCAGATTAATTAAGGTATCAGATCCTTTTATCTGGAGCATATCCTGCGCATTGCCATTGGCCGCTGAAGTTAGAAACATACTCGCTACTACCAACATTCTTAAATATTTAAACATCTTTACTGTCCTCCTTCTTTTTTAAAAAGTTTAACATCCAATTATGGCAATTGTGTGACAAAACTGAAAACATTCCGCAAATTTTAAAATTTTAGTTTTAAATCAGCCTGTAAGATATTCTCTGGTTTTTTACTACCACTAATATTTTCACTATAGTAGTAATCAAATCCTAAGATTAAATTTTTGGCTAATCCATATTCTAATATTGCCTCGTGGCCTTTTACGCCGGTTTTACCACCATAGAAGTCTGAATCAGGAAAAGTATCCAGCCAGGCATCCTTTTCAAGGCGTCTATACATATATTTAAACTGCCACTGTCCCTTTTTCTTTACTTTTTTATCTCCAATTTTCAATCCTAAAAGATAACCGGTGTTATCATTTGAAGGATCAGGGTTGTATATGTAATCTCCGAAGAACGCACAATAAGGGACTAAACCATTGATAGGATTTTTGATTCCAAGTTCTAAACTCGGATTAATACTGTTGTAGTCATATATCAGGTGATTATTGCCATCAAGGCTATTGGTATCTTCGGAATGATTAAGCGAAGCTCCTTTTACTCCGCTGAAACCGTAATAAGCGAAAGCAGTCTTTAAATTTATATTGTCGACTATCTGCCAATCCAAGCCCGGTTGAACCACATACATCATAGGGTCAGATGTGTCATTGCTTGATTCATCAAGAACAAAAACTCCGGTGTTAAAAAATAAATCAAGATTTGAACCCAAACCTTTACTTATAACAGCGGCTCCTCCTTCAGGATTGATATCCGAATCCCACAAAAGGTCAGAAGGTTGCCATAGAACTGGTTTTCTTTTAAACTTACCTCCGTAAAAAGTCAGCCAAGGTGTCGCTGAGTATTCGGCAAAGGCATAATCTAATCGTATGTCCGGCGTTTCAAATGTATTTCCCATCGTCTGGTTAGTTGAACGAGGATCTGTATTTCCTGTTGCAAGACCAAAACCTACTTTGACATTGTCGACAACTTCTGCTTCGGCTCCGAGTCTAAATCTGTATCTTCCTCTATGTCGCTCTTCACTGGACTTCTTCTTATTCCACTGATAGCGTAACCTTAAATCTCCTTTGAGCTTCATGGTTTGAACCCACTTAGGAAGAGCGTAAGATTTGCCTTCAACTACTTCTTTAGCAACTTCCTGTTTTGTTTCATCCAAAATTATCTGCGCTTCAACCGGTGTAAGAACCCCTTTCTCCACTAACTTATCCACCAGGATATCAATCTCACCGGCAAAAAGATGCGGCATCTTAAACAAGGTTAACAATGTTCCAATAGCTAAAATAAAAAATATCTTTCTCATCTCGTAAAACCTCCTTTCAATTGCTACTGCAAAATTTCCTGAGTCGGTAAAGTTCTTTTTCTACCCGTCTTAAAGATTCTTTCACATAAACATCTTCAATCTTTTGAGAACTTTCAATGTGGCTTAATACATTCTGTAAAGCCACAAGCTGCGATCGCAGATAACTTGCGACGAAATCACTTTGCAGACTTGACATAGTTTTCACCAATTCATACACTTATTCCCTCACCTCCTTCCGCTCTTTATTTTTTACTCTATTTAATAGCTCGACGGCGGTCTTCTGGCAAAAGCGACAATAAAGAAATCCCATCAAAGCAAAACAGATTAAAATTAATAACAGTAGAAGGATTTTCATTTGTCCTTTTTCTTTTCTTCATGCAAAAGTGTATAATACTCTTGTGACAAAAAGATTAAGGATAAGTGAATTCTTTGTGAAATGTGGAATAGAGGAAAGGTTTTAAGCCTTAGGAAGGGTAAAGCTGAAAGTGGAGCCTCGACCTAATATGCTTTGAACCCAAACTTCGCCATGATGAGCAGAGACAATATGTTTAACAATAGAAAGGCCAAGACCTGTTCCGCCTAATTCTCTTGAGCGGGCTTTATCCACTCGGTAAAACCGCTCAAAGAGCCGGGGCAAGTCTCTTTCCGGAATACCTACGCCGGTATCAGAAATATCTACTTGAACAAATTTATCTTTAGCTTTAGCTGATATGGTAACCGTACCAGCGTGGTGGTTATATTTAATGGCATTATCTATGAGATTTAATAAAACCTGTGCAATTCTTGCCTCATCTGCGTAAACAAGAGGTATCTCTTTAGGAACATCTACTTTGACTGAAATCGATTTATCTTTAGCTTGTTTATTTAGACGCAAGACGACTCGTTCGATCAAAGGTTTAATTTTACAAGACCTCAAAGCCATCTTAAGTTTACCTGATTCTATTTTTGATAAATCTAAAAGGTCATCGACTAATCTTGCCAGCCGGTCAGAATCAGAATGGATTATCTTTAAAAAATCTTTTGCGTTTTCTTTATCCTCTAAGGCTCCCTCTATGAGAGTTTCAGTGTAACCTTTGATACTTGATATAGGTGTTCTTAATTCATGGGAGACGTTAGCCACAAAATCCTGGCGTATTTTTTCAAGACGCCTTAAGTTCGTAATATCATGGAAAACTAAAACCGCCCCTTCAACATTTCCTTCTCGGACAACCGGTGCGGCATGAATTGACAGAACCTTCTCATCCGGAGTAAAAACAGATATTTCGCATGCCCTGACATCACATTCCTGTTTCAATGCACAATCTGCAATCTCTTGAATTTCTATGTTACGAACAACTTCAATAGGTTTTTTGCCTGTAGGTTCATCCTTAACTATCAAAAGGGCCTTAAGTGCCTGGTTCATTAAAAGAATTGCGCCTTTTGAGTCAACAACCATCACTCCTTCAAACATACTTAAAAAGACTGCCTCCAGACGTGATTTGCTTAAATTAAGCTCCGCAAGCCTTTCCTTAATCTGCTCTGACATATAATTAAAGGCCTTAGCTAAATCGCCAATTTCATCGTTCGACGATGCATGGATCTTCTTTGAAAAACTACCATGCGCAATGTCTTGGGCCATCCATGATATATTTCTGATAGGTTTTGAAATTAATACAGAGGTTAAAAAGCTAAGTATAATTGCAAAAATAAAAGCAAGTAAAAGAGAGAAAGAAAGTGTCTTTTTCAAGCGATTTGAAATCAGCTCAATTTCAGAAAGAGGAATTGACAATCGAATAATACCGCGCACGCCATCTTTTCCATAAGTTGTAGCAATATAAAGCATGTCTTTCTTAACTGTGGTACTAAAACGTCTGCTTTCTCCGAATTCGGTTTTTAGTGCCTGTTGAACCTCAGGCCGATAGAGGTGATTTTCAACTTCAACGAGGTCATTACCATCTAACTCTGAATCTCCGAAAACAGAGCCATCAAGGCCAATGATGGTAACGCGTAAATCTAAATCTTTGCCTATCCTGTCGGCTATCTTATCTAATTCGTAACCTTGGACTTTTTTAGCTGAGTCTTCTTCAAGATAAGCCTTGCTCAAATAGGTCTGTTTTGTCAGATTGTCTCTGATGCGCCGGTATGTATCTTCTTGCAGCTTCTTATTTAGGTAAAGAAAAATCCCGAAGAGGATAATGGCAACAATTACTGTAAAGATAAGTGTAATTTTATAATGTATATTTATTCTCAAAAGATCAATCCTCTTCGCTAAACCGATAACCAATCCCTCTAACTGTCTCAACCAATTTCCCCATCTTGCCTAATTTCTGTCTTAGGCGCTTAATATGAGTGTCTATAGTGCGAGTTGTAACACTAGCGGCAATATCCCAGACATCATCTAATAATCTATTCCTTGTCTGAACCTTGCCTTTCCTTTGCATAAGCGTAGTTAAAAGCTTAAATTCCATTTGAGTTAATTCTATTTCTTTTTTATCTATGAAGACCTTATGTCTTGAAATATCCACCTTTAGCTTGCCGTGCAACAATATATCTTTAGTAACTTCTTTGGGCTTACCTCGTTTTAAGATAGCTTTTACTCTCAAGACCAGTTCCCGTGGGCTAAACGGTTTAACCACATAATCATCCGCACCTAACTCAAAGCCAACAACTCTATCAACCTCTTCACCTTTTGCTGTAAGCATTATAATAGGGATATAAGAAAACCTTTTGTCCTGTTTTATTTGCTTACAAGTTTGGAAGCCATCCATTTTGGGAAGCATTATATCCAATATAATTAACTCAATCGGCTCTTTATCCAAAACTTCTAACGCTTCTTCTCCGGTGATAGCCACAGTACAGTTAAAACCTGCTTTCTCTAAATTGTATTTAACAAGCTTGGAAATATGCTTGTCATCTTCTACTATGAGAATTTTTCCTTGAACCATCTGTCTTTCCTTTTTTAAAATATTGCTTTTCAATCCATTTATCTATGCGGTATTTTTCAAATCTCCAATGTCTGCCGATTTCAAAAGAGGGAATGCCTCTCTGTTGGGCAAGATAATAAAGAGCCGGGTTTGGTATCTTGAGCTATTTTGCTGCTTCATCAATTGTAAATGTTTTATTTTCCATAATTTGAAACTATGAGAAGATTGTAATTATAAGTGCGAAAGCTAAGGGGTAAAAAACGTTCCATAGCTCTCAAAATCTGTTATTTTGTAAGGTGATGAAACCAACAAAAAACAGGAGGGCATATGGAACAATCAAATTGTACCATTGAAAGGGGGAAATACAAGCACTTAACGGAAAAAGAAAGATATAAGATAGAAGGATATTTAGTCGGTAAAGATATGGAATTAGAAGAATATATTCATAGATATGTACATTTTCGTATTGATTTGGTTGCCCCGCGTGGACTCGAACCACGACTACTTGATTCAGAGTCAAGCGTGCTACCGATTGCACTACAGGGCAGTGAGTTAAATTACATTATTTCCACGGCTGGGTCAGCAGGATAAAAGCAGATGGCATTAGATTCTCTCAAAAGAAAGTCGTCCATAAACAGAACAGGGGGCCATTTTTGCTGCTGAAACAAATAATTACTCTACGTTAATCCCATTGATTGAAGCTCTATCCTCTACAAAGAAATTGAAAAAGCTGTTACCAACAATGCTCTCTAAACCACTTGTCAGCCTTCATAACGGTTTTCATGTCCTGTTTCATCCCATTAACAGTGCCATTAATGGTACCACAGCCGAATAACGAAAGGCTGAAAGCTATTCCCACTAAACAGAAAATCGCTTTTTTCATTTTCCCTCCCAGTATTTTATCAGTCTATTTAACCGGACAAGAGTTTTCTCTTTTCCCAAAACTTCTATTGTCTCAAATAATCCTGCCCCTATTCTCTCGCCGGTCAAAGCAACTCTTACCGGATGGACTAAATCTTTCGGCTTTAGCCCTAAATCAGAACAGGTTTTCCGGAAAACTTCTTCTATTATAGTTTTATCAAAACTTCCTGTGTTTGCCAAGCTTTTTTTTAAAAACTTTACCTCTTTGGAAAGATCCCTCTCTAAAATTTTACGGGTATCTTCGGCATAGACCACCTCGTCTTTGAAACAGAAAGCCGACCAGCGGGCTAAATCCGAAAGGGTAAAGCTTCTCTCTTTTAACAGAGAGATAACCCTTAAAACATACTCTTTATCAAATCTTCCTAACTCTATACCCTGCTGTTCAAACAAGGAAAATAGAGGGCCGTATAAATCCTCCGCTGATTTAGTTTTTAAGTAGTGGTTGTTTACCCAATTGAATTTCTTTAAGGAAAACGCCGCTGAAGTCTTGTTGACTTTTTTTATCTCAAAGGATTCCGCCGCTTCTTTTAAAGAAATTATTTCCCGGTTGCCGTCCGGAGACCAGCCTAAAAGCAAAAGGTAATTCACTATTGCTTCCGGCAGATAGCCCAATGCCCTGTATTCGCTAAGAGCCGTTGCTCCAAAGCGTTTAGACATCCGGCCTCCCTGTTCAGACAAAATCAAAGGCAGATGGGCAAATTCAGGGACAGGGAACCCCAGCCCTTTGTAAATTAAAACCTGTTTGGGAGTATTGGAGATATGGTCTTCACCGCGAATTACCTGAGTTATCCCCATTAAAGCATCATCAACAACACAGCAAAAATTGTATGCCGGGCTTAAATCGGATTTGATAATAACGTCTTCCTGCTTAGGCAGTTCTTTAAAAACTATTTCGCCCCTGATTAAATCCGGTATCCTTATCTCATCAAACCGGTATTTAAAAAAGACCGCTCCGTCTTTGCGGTAAGCTTTCCCTTCCCTGATTAACTTCTCGGCGTATTCGCGGTAAATATCAAACCGCTGAGATTGGTAAAACAACTCATCCCAGTTAACACCCAGCCATTTAAGGCTTTCTAAAATCTCGTCTAAATACTCTTTCCTGGATCTCTGCCTGTCTGTATCTTCTATCCTTAAAACAAACTTACCCTTATTCCTTTTAGCATAAAGCCAGGAAAAAAGGCAGGTTCGGGCTCCGCCAATATGAAGATTGCCGGTAGGTGAAGGGGCAAACCGGGTTTTAACCATAATTATACCCTTTCTCCAAAGCCCTTAAGTTTATTTCTATCAATGCTTTTCTTCCCGAAAAAACAGTTTTTATTGTTTGAACAGCGGCATCCAGGCTTAAAAACGGTTTTACCTTAAGCAGAAAACCTAAGACGGCAATGTTCGCCGATTTAAGGCTCCCTGCTTCTTTTGCTATCTCGTTTAAAGAAATCGGTTTTACCAAAACGCCCGTTTTTAGCGAAGGAACTTTTATTAGAGAACTGTTAATAATCAACATCCCTTTCTTTTCTGCCGCATTTTTGAATTTTTCAAAAGAAGGCTGGTTGAGAATTATTGCTGCTGATGATTTGGAAAAAATGGGTGAAAAAATATCCTGGGAGCTCACCTGGACCAAACAGTTAGCTGTCCCTCCCCTCATCTCCGCGCCGTAGGATTTTAGGTAGGCAACATTCATTCCTTCTTTTATAGCTGTTTCAGCTATAATTCTGCCTAAAAGCATAACTCCCTGCCCGCCGAATCCGGCAATCAAAATTCTTTCTGTCATCTAATTGCCCCTGTTTATTATATCTTATTGCCAAAGCTGTCTTTATTTTCTACCCCTCTTCAGCCATAGGCTGATCTGCCTCAGGCGGAAAATTCGAATTTCAAATGTTATAGACTTTATTTTGGATTTTGGTCATTTGATATTGTTTAGAATTTAGGAGTTAGTGCTTAGAATTTTCTCCCCTCTGTTTGCATCTTTTCATAAAACTTTTGACAGTATCTCTATTATATAAACCTCGCTGAGAAAACCAACTCGAATTATTTAATTCTGCCTAAGGGGAAAGCCTTCGCCATTTCCTCTTTAACCCATTTTACGCTTTCAGAAGGTGTCTTTCTCCATACTGTCGGGCACTGAGACAGAACTTCAATAATAGAAAAACCCTTGTTCTCAATCTGATTTAAAAATCCCCGCTTTATTGCCTTTTTGGTTTTTATAACTTCCGGAGGAGAACATACGCATCTCCTCTCGGCATAAACCACTTTAGGCAGAAGGGCTAACATCTCAGTTATCTTTAAGGGAAACCCGTCTCCCTGCTGAGGGTCTCTGCCTAAAGGAGTAGTTATTGTCTTCTGGCCGGTTAGAGAAGTAGGCGCCATCTGTCCCCCGGTCATACCGTAGATAGCGTTGTTCATAAAAATACAGGTTAAGTTTTCTCCCCTATTCGCCGCGTGAACAGTCTCGGCTAAGCCGATAGAGGCTAAATCTCCGTCTCCCTGGTAAGTAAAGACGGTTAAATCCGGCCGGCTGCGTTTTATGCCGGTAGCAACAGCTAAAGCTCTCCCATGAGCGGCTTCTGAGCAGTCAAAATCCCAGTAGTCATAAGCTATTACCGCGCAGCCCACCGGAGCTACCCCTACAATTCTCTCCCTAAGGTTCAGTTCATCAACCACTTCAGAAACCAGCCGGTGCACAATCCCGTGCCCGCACCCCGGGCAGTAATGGGTAGAAACATCTCTTAAACTGTCAGGTTTTTTGAATTTTGCTTTCATTTCATTTTCTTCTTAACAAAAGAAGCTATTCCCTCCGGGGTAAAAACTTCTCCCCCTGCCCTGCCGTAAAAATGAACCGCCGCTTCACCCTCTAAAGCAAGCCGGACATCTTCAACCATCTGGCCGTAGGACAATTCAAAAACAAAAACCGCCTTTTTCTCCCTGGCGGCCTGCCTGAGTTCTTTATAAGGATAAGGAAAAAGAGTTTTAGGCCTAAACAAGCCGGCATTGATGTTATGTTGTTCTCTAAGAATCTTTGCCGCTCCCCGGGCTATGCGGGAACTTATTCCGTAAGAAACAAAGAGTATTTCTGATTCTTCACAGTTTAAAGTTTCCCAACGCTTTTCTTTTTTCTCAATCTCTTTGTACTTCTTCTGAAGAGATAAGTTCCATTTTTCCAGGTATCCTTCCCCTAAAAACAAGGAGCGGATAACATTAGCTTTCCTTCCCTTCGCCCCGGTTAAGGCCCACTCCTTCTTAACGCCATGCGCTATGCGTTGACCACTAAGCACAAGGGGCTCTGCCATCTGCCCGATAAAAGCGTCTAAAAGAAGCATTGCCGGATTGCGGTATTTATCAGCTAAATCAAAAGCTAACAAAGTAAAATCAAAACATTCCTGCACAGACGATGGCGCTAAAACAATCAAGCGGTAATCACCGTGTCCGCCGCCCTTTACCGCCTGGAAGTAATCCGATTGTGACGGGCCGATGTTTCCTAACCCCGGGCCGCCTCTTTGGACATTTACAATCAATGCCGGAAGCTGGCATCCGGCTAAATAGGAAATCCCTTCCTGCTTTAAGGAAATACCCGGGCTTGAAGATGAAGTCATTGCCCGGACTCCCGCAGCAGATGATCCGAACACCATATTTATCGCGGCAACTTCTGACTCGGCCTGAACAAATGCCCTGCCCTTCTCCCTCATGTTCTTTGCCATAAAGGCGATTAACTCATTCTGGGGAGTAATCGGGTATCCGGCATAAAACTTACAGCCGGCTTTAATAGCAGCTGTGCCGATTGCTTCGTTGCCGGTAGATAAAACTCTTGTGCTACCTTTTTTCTTCTTCATAAATTTCAATGGCTGTATCCGGGCATATTAAATAACATAACCCACAGCCGGTGCATTTTGAAGGAGCCTTTACCTTTACATAAATAAAACCTTTAGCATTCTCTTCATCCGCAGACTCCAGGTTATTCTGAGGACAAACTCCTAAACACAGCCCGCATCCTTTACATTTATTTTTATCAATCTTTACTACGGCCATAGCCCTTTTGTATTTCCTGCTTAATTCTCAGATAAATACTCTCTTCACCTAATCCGTAAATTTCCAAAAGCCTTTCTCTCTTCCCGAAAGTGATAAAGCTGTCCGGTAAGCCTAAATTGACAACTCTGACTTTATTAAATAAATCCCTGCTGTGATAAAACTCAAGCACGGATTCTCCAAATCCTCCGGGTTTTATGCCTTCTTCCAAAGTAATTATCAAATCCGTTTTCTCTGCTATCTCTAAAAGACAGGCTTCGTCTAACGGTTTTACAAATCTGGGGTTGACTAAAAAAACAGATTTCCCTTCCTTCCCCAATTTATCAGCAATCGCGCAGGCAGGCTGAAACATAGACCCCAACCCTAATAAAGCAAGTGTTTCCCCTTTACGAAAAATTTCAAACTTGCCAAGAGCAAAAGGTTGTTTCATCTCTTTATCAAAAACAGCAGACCGGGGATAACGGACAAAGCAAGGTTTCCCCAAACCAACAGCGAATTCCAAAGCTAATTCCAAATCCCGGCCGTACCCCGGCGCCACGACAACCGCAAAGGGAACCGTCCTTAAATAGGCTATATCAAAGATTCCGTGATGCGTGGGGCCGTCCTCTCCAACTAATCCCGCCCTATCAACGGCAAAAGTTACCGGCATCTCCTGCAAGGCAATATCTTCTATTACCTGGTCATATGCCCGCTGTAAAAAAGTTGAGTATACCGCTATCACCGGCTTTAATCCCGCTTTGCATAACCCCGCGGAAAAACTCACCAAATGCTGTTCGGCAATGCCTACATCAAAGAAACGGGAAGGAAACTTTTTCTGAAATTCGCGAAGGCCGGTCCCTCCGCTCATTGCCGCGGTCAATCCTACAATTCTATCATCTCTATTCGCGATATCAACTATTTTCCTGCCGAAAACATCGGTATAAGAAGGCTTCTTCTCCTCCGGTTGATCATGGGAATAAAGAAAACGGGACGCGCTGTGAAACTTCTCGGGATTTTTCTCGGCGTCCGAATACCCCTTCCCTTTCTGAGTAACTATATGGAGAATTTTCGGCCCGGATAAGCTTAATATGTTTTTTAAAGTCGGGATAAGGACATCTAAACTGTGTCCGTCTAAAGGGCCGAAATACCGAAACCCCAATTCTTCAAAGAAGATTCCGGGAATAATTATTCCTTTCATTATTTCTTCAATTTTTTTCAGGCGGGGAACAATCCTCTTCCCTAAACGGGGAACTTTTTCTAACACAAGGCTGATACCGTCTTTAAACCGGTTATATATAGGTAAGGAGAGGAACTTGTTTAAATAGCTGCTCAATGCTCCGACCGACTTTGAAATAGACATTTCGTTGTGACTGAACACAACTAAAATGTTTTCTTTTAAATGGCCGGCATTATTTAATGCCTCAAAACTTTCTCCTCCGGATAAGCTCCCGTCGCCTATAACGGCGACAACTTTTGCCCTGCTGCCGAGGATCCGGTAAGCCGAAGATAATCCCAGGGCCAAAGAAACAGCATTAGACGCGTGCCCCACGGAAAAGGGGTCGTAAACCGATTCTTTGTGATAAGGAAACCCTGATATGCCGCCTAATTCCCTAAGCTTGTCAAAATCCTTGTCCCTCCCGGTAAGAAGCTTGTGAGCATAAGCCTGATGGCCGACATCAAAAACGATCTTATCTTCCGGAGCGGATAAAACATAATGCAAAGCTAAGATTATTTCTACCGCGCCCAAGCTGGAAGCTAAATGCCCGCCCTTATCAGAAACGACTTCTATAATCCTCCGGCGTATCTTCCCGCTGAGGTCTTTCAGCTCATCTAAGCTTAATCCTTTTATGTCCTGAGGAGATTCTATCCTGTTTAAGTCCATGCGCGGTTACCCTGTTATTTTCATCATATCCTCTATTTGCCGGCTTAAAAAAGCCCTGTCCTCCAAGCTTAAAGAAGTAAATTCTACCCCGGTATCAAAAAGATCCGGCTCTTTTGCTCCGGGAGTAGTTATATCTAAAACCCAAACCACCCGTCCTTGTGTTTTTATCCGTTCTTTGCCAATAGAAAGCTCTATGGTCAAGGGAGTGCCCCGGCTTAATTTATCCTGAAGAATAACCCTCGCCCCGCCGGAACTGATATTTTCCGTGTGTAAAGTGAAACTTTCTTCTCCTTCTTCTGAAGAAATGCTTATTTTACAAGGGTAAGTTAACCGAGAGGACTTTCTTCTTTCCTGCATGCTAACCTCCTTTTCTCTTTATCCTTATCTTCTATTTTCTGCTCTCTATCCTCTGTTATCTGACTTCTGCCTTCCGTCCTCTGTTATCTGTTTTCTCCTTTATATTCCACCCTCTCTATGCTCTCGGCCCGTCCGGTTTTTTCGTCTATATTAAGGACGACGCCTTGAGCGCGGACATCTCCTTCTGCTAAATTGAACCTTTGAGGGACATTGGTCAAGAACCGGGAAATAATGTCTTCTTTCTGCCGGCCTAAAACTGAATCCAAAGCCCCGGTCATTCCCACATCTGTAATATAAGCGGTATATCTATCAATGATTCTTGCGTCAGCTGTAGGAATATGTGTATGCGTCCCTAAAACCGCTGAAACCTTCCGGGCGAGGAAGTACCCTAAGGCTACTTTCTCCGAAGTTGCTTCCGCGTGAATATCTACAACAATCGATTTGGTCTCTTTCAAAATTTCATTTAAGGCCGCGCTTACGGCTTTAAACGGGCAGTCTGCCGGCTGCATAAAAACTCTGCCTAAAAGGTTAATTACCCCAATCTTTCTGCCGGCCTTTTCCTTAATAATATACCCCCTGCCTTTAGCTAATTCTCCATAATTAAGAGGCCGGATAATGTCCATCCGGTCAAAGAGAGAGAAAATTTCCCTTTTCTTAAAAGCGTGGTCTCCGGTAGTAAGAATGTCTATGCTTGAAGAGAAGAGTTCTCCTGCGACCTTTTCGGTCAACCCCGACCCTCCGGCGGCATTTTCTCCATTAGCAATAACAAAATCAAAGGCTTCTCTCTTAACCAGTTCAGGCAAAAAATCTTTCAGAAACCGCCGGGCAGGCCGGCCGACTATATCCCCCAAAAATAATACTTTCATCTTATTTCCCTATCTGCTTTTGTCATAGGGGTCAGGTCTCAAGATTTGAAGTTAGTCATTATTTCCTATCTTTTGTTTAGCATTTCCTATCGCTTTTATCGTTTTATCAGTCATATACAAATTAATGCAACTATTTAAGCTGCCAAGTGTTATAAACATTTTGCATTTCCTCTACTATGTCAAAGATTTTGTTGATTGTTGAAATTTGACCCCTATTCCGGTCCTGTTTAGTAGCTAAAGCAAGCACCAGAGCGGGTATCACAAGTACACTCATCCGGTGGTGTGGTAAAAGTATCACAAATAACCTGTTTAAACTTCTCGGGCGTCCGCGGGATAATTTCAGCCATCTGGCCGTTAATAATACCCGCCGGCGAACCCTTTACCCCATACTTTTTATTAAGCCCGGCCTGCGGGCTAAATTTGGGAAAACGTCTGTGCTTCCATGTATTCTTGCCGAGGAAATGTGATATTGTTTATCAGTTTCTGAAATACAAGTCTCAAGCTTTCCTCTATCTATACCGGCCTTTATCAGGCAGGCGTCGGAATCTTTACTTTCCACAAAACAATTTAAATACTGATAATACTTTTCTTTCTCTTCTTTTTGCAGGCAATACTGCCTTAATTTTTCCCGGATTTCCTTTTCTCCATGCATTACGTAATCAACAAAACAAATTCCCATCCTGGCCTTATCTTTCAGCAAAGCGTAAACCGGCAAAAACATCTTCTGAGCCTGTATGCCAAAAGGACAGTAAGTCATCACAAAGAGTTTACCTTCCGGGATATCGCGTTTTTCCGGAGGCGGGCTCGCCTTAACTTGCTTTGGCCGGGGAAAAGGTGGCGGAGCGTCTAAATCAAACCCCCGGAGGAATAAGAGCTTGCCTTGTTTGGTTACATAGTAGTCAAAATCTCCCCTTTTGGTCTTAATCTTGAATTTATACAGGCCATCTTGCTTTTTGACCCCGATTAAACTAACAGCTTTCCCTTCGGCTACCATATTCTCGTTGATATAACGGACGGCTTTTTCAGCTGCCTCTCGTGCTGCTTTTTCATCTGCCTTCTGAGCGAATTTCTGAACTATTTCTTGAGTCACAAGAGAATGTTCTTGACTAAATCCCCCCTTGCAAGGACACAACACGATAGTCAAAAGCGCTCCCCCAATAATACAAATAACCTTAAATCTCAATGTTCTCTCCTTGTTAAAAGGATCAAGTCTTATCTTTACAGTTGATAACGTTATATTATTTTTGTACCGGACAGGGACAATTCCTGTCTCTACAATATTTTTATTTTAATCGTGCTGTTTTACATAATCAGTCCCGGCCGGGAACACCTACGATGCGGCCGGAGGACTCGCCGATAAGGCGGCCCGAAAGGACTCCTCATAGGCGGTTCAGGTTATTGGAGGGGCACAGCATGCCGTGCTCCTCCGTATATCAAATCTTGAGACCTGACCCCGCTTCTATTTGGCATATTCTACCACTCTAGTTTCTCTGACAACAGTAATTTTTATCTGTCCGGGATAATCCATTTCATCTTCTATCTTCTTTTTTAACTCCCTCGCTAAAACAATGGATTGAGAGTCATCCATCTGCTGAGGCTGGACGATTACCCTGATTTCCCTCCCGGCCTGAATCGCGAAACTTTTCTCAACTCCTTTAAAGCCATTGGCAAACCCTTCCAACTTAGTCAAGCGCTTAAGATAGCTTTCCAAGGTTTCTCTCCTCGCCCCCGGCCGGGAAGCGGATATAGCATCCGCAACCGCGGTCAGGACCGCGTATAAAGATTTAGGTTCTTCCTCTTCATGATGAGACCCGATAGCATTTAGAATAATTTCTTTTTCTCCGTACTTTTGGGCTAAATCCCTTCCTATCTGAGCGTGCGTTCCTTCGACCTGATGGTCAACGCTTTTCCCGATATCATGGAGCAGTCCAGCCCGTTTGGCTATGCGCGAGTCTAATCCCAATTCCGAAGCAAGTACGCCCATAAGCGCCGCTACTTCTTTGGAATGCTGCAGGGCATTCTGGCCAAAACTTGTCCTGTACTTCAGTTTTCCTAAAAGTTTGACCTCTTCCGGATGGAGGTTGTGTATCCCCAAATCAAAAGCCGCGTTCTTACCTTCTTCCGCGAGGGTTTTATCAAAATCTTTCCGGACCTTTTCCGCCATTTCCTCTATCCGCGCGGGATGAATCCTCCCGTCAGCAATCAATTTCTCTAAAAGCCTGCGGGCAAATTCCCGCCGGATGTGGTCAAACCCCGACAGGGTAACCGCTTCCGGGGTATCATCAATAATCACATCTACCCCTGTGAGCATTTCAAAGGTACGGATATTCCTCCCTTCACGGCCGATAATCCGCCCCTTCATGTCATCGCTGGGAATAGGCACAACACTAACTGTTGTTTCCTGAGTATGGTCAACCGCGCAGCGCTGAATGGCCAAAGATAAAATCTCCTGGGCCTTTTTATCCTCTTCCTCTTTAATTTCTTCCTCAAACCTGCGCAGTCTTTCCGCTTTTTCTTTTACTAAATCTTCCTCTATCCGCTTTAAGAGAAGTTGCCGGGCTTCTTCAATGCTTAACGAAGAAATCCTCTGCAATTTCTGTTTCTCTTCGGCCAAAATAAGGTTTAACTCATGACTTTTCTTTTCCATATTCATAGAAAGGCCGGCGATTTCTTCTTTCATCTTCCCTAATTCTAACTCTTTCTTCTGAAAAAACTCCACCCGCTTTTCTAAATTTTCTTCACGGCGGATAATTCTTCTTTCCAAATCATCCATCTCTTTTCGTTTAGCCCGGGTTTTGTTCTCAAAATCAGCCCGGAGCTTATACAGCATTTCCCGATTGTCCAGCTCTGCTTTTTTACGAACAGCTTCGCTTTCCCTTTTTGCTTCTTCCAATATCCGGCCAGCCTCATTCTTTTTCCTTTTGTCCTGCTTACCGGCTACCCTCTGGCTGATAAAAGCCCCTGCTGCCCCCGCTGCGATAATAGAAATAATAGTTATTATCGGCCACATTTCATCCCTCCTCTTTAAATACTCCGTATTGTCAAAGCTATTTAAGTTTTAATCACCAACAACCAAGAAATCCCCTCATACCCTCATCCCCTCATATACCCTCACAGGTACAGGCGGGCACAGGCAAGATACAAATAAGCTCCAATCACCAATCTAAGCAACTTTCTCATATTCTTTGGGTACCTGCCCCGATATTTCATCGGGGTTGAAATTTGGTTATTATTTTCCGCCGGAGGCGGATCAGCCTTTAGCTGAAGGCATTGTGTCTTGGTAATTATTTCTTTTAAAAACAATCCTTTTAAAATCAAGGCCCTCTGTCTCTTAACCAATGGGACAGCGGGCCATTATGCCGAGAGGACAATATCTACTTTTTCGTCACGGAGAGGGTTGAAAGGAAGGGTATCAAAAACCTGACATTTAAAAGCGATGCCTATTTTATATGTCCTTTTGGGTAATTTCTTTAAAAAGCGGTCATAACAGCCTTTACCTCTGCCCAACCTGTGATTGTCCCTGCTAAAAGCCCGTCCGGGTACTATTACAAGGTCTAATTTGTTAACTTCAATTTCTTTAGCTGTATTCTTGTCCGGTTCCCATATGCCCAACCGGGACTTAACCAACAGGGCCCGCCCTTTGTACTCATAGGGCAGAATCTCTTCCTGATTCAGCAGAACTGGCAAAGCTATTATTTTCCCTGACTCTCGCGCCTTCCTTATTAAACCATCCGTGCCCACTTCTTCAGACAGCGGGAAGTAACACATAATAACGCCGGCTTTTTGAAATTCCGGCAAAGATTCTATCTCCTGTTCTATCTCCTCCTTTGCGTTTAATAGCTCCTTATCACTCAAGCCGCGGATCCTTTTACCGGCCTCAGTTCTAATTCTTCTTTTCTCCGCGTCAATCTTTCTTAGAGAATCTCCGCCTAACTCCATAACAGCCCGGGGATTAATTTTACCATTACGCCTGCGATTTTCAATCTTCCTTTTTTTCAGCCCTTAGCTTAAACTGCTTAAGCCTCTGTGCCAGTTGCGCTTCCGTCCCAATATTATTTGAGAAATAATACTGTTTCGCCTCTTTACGGTAATCCTGTTTAATGTATCCTTTAAAATTATGCGGGTATTTATACTCTTTGCCTCTTCCGGTTTTTTCAGCCCGGGAATAATGCGTATCTTTCAAAGGCAGAGGCACATCCTCAACTCCTGAAGATTCTATGTCCCTGCCGGCTTTCTCAATCGCAAGATACGCGGAATTAGATTTCTCAGCCTGCGCTAAATAAAGAACCGTTTCTGAAAGGACAATCCTTGCTTCCGGCATACCGACAAACTCTACCGCCTTAAAACAGGACGTTGCTAAAACCAAGGCAAAGGGGTCGGCTAACCCGATATCTTCCGATGCTAAAACAACCATCCTCCGGGCAATAAACCTCGGGTCTTCACCGGAATAAAGCATCCTCGCCAGCCAGTAAAGAGCAGAATCCGGGTCACTGCCCCGGACAGACTTTATAAAAGCTGAAATAACATCGTAATGATACCCGCCTTTCTTATCATAAAAGGCCGGGGTATACTGGATGCTTTCTTGGGCTACGCTTAAAGAAAATCTTCTCCTGCCCTGAGAATCTTTCGGCGTAGTCATAACGCCTATTTCCAGGGAGCTTAAAGCCTTCCTGGCATCTCCGGAAGACGAGACTGATAGGTAGTTTAAAGCTTCTTCTTCCACTTCCGCCTTCTCTGACCCCAGTCCCCGTTCTTTATCGTTTAAAGCTCTTTTCAAAATAACCATTATCTCTTCCGGAGTTAACGGCTTAAACTCACAGACTAACGAACGGGAAATAAGAGCCGGGTTGATGTAAAAGAAAGGGTTGTAAGTTGTCGCCCCCATAAGAATAACTTTTGCAGTTTCTGTATCCTGGATAAGAATATCCTGCTTCAAGCGGTTTAACCGGTGGATTTCGTCAATGAACAAAAGAACCTTTCTCCCCTGCCGAGAGGATAACCCCGCGCCGGTTATAACTCTCTTAATATCCTGTGAAGAACAAAAGCTCCCATTGAGAAATACGAATTTCGCCCCGGTGCGTTTGGAAATTATCTCTGCTAAACTTGTCTTTCCTGTCCCCGGCGGGCCCCAAAGAATCAGAGAACTCAGCCTGTCGGCTTCTATCTTCCTACGCAGGATCTTCCCCTCTCCTAAAACATGCCCCTGCCCTACAAACTCGGATAAAACTTCCGGCCTCATCCGCACAGCTAATGTTGTTTTTTCTTCCTTGCTCTGAGAAAAAAGATCCATCTTTATTCCCTTTTGCTAAAACAAGTATTGTCAAGAATATTTCAATTTAAATCCCCGATAACCAAGTCATTTTCAATAACCAAGAGATACCCTAATGCTCTCACGGACACAGGCAGGCACAGGCAAAGGACAAACTATTTTTTAATAACCAATCACCAAGGGATACCCTTACGGGCACAGGCAAGATACCAACAATAACCGATAATCAAATACCAAGCAGAAAACAAGTTTGAATCTTGGACATTGGATCTTGAAATTTATTTGGTTATTGTAACTTGTATCTTGGTTATTTTTATTCCTTAAACCGAACCAAACAATTATCTCATATTCTTGGGTTACCTACCCCGATATTTCATCGGGGTTGAAATTTGGTTATTGGTTATTATTTTCCGCCGGAGACGAATCAGCCTTTGGCTAAGGTTATTGCGTCTTGATAATTGTTTCTTTCAAAAACAATTTTTTTAATCAACCCAAATAATGCGGTTAGCATTATTTGCCCGCTTGTGCCCGTGAGGGTACCTGTGCCCGCAAGGGTATAGGGCCGACCCCATATTTTCCGTTGGAAAAGTATGGCTTGTGCCCGCTTGTGCCCGTAAGGGTATAAGGGTAAAAGGTCGGGGTTACCTAAGGGGAAAATGCTGTGTACTCTTTAGTACAACCGCTGTTTAATATAACTATTTAGGCTGCTGGGCATTATGAGCATTTTGCGCTCTCAACAGCATTTTCCCGGTCAGCCATTTCGCTTGCACTTTTTCATAAAATTTTTGGCAGTATCCAAAACTGTATTATCAAAATTAAAAAATCCCCGCCATCAGTCCGAAGCAGAAAAAACCTTTAAGTCCTATGCTCACACAAGTGGGCGCCTCCTCTGAAAGCCTAAGCAAACAGAGAGTAAAGCTCCCCTAAAAGATTTGTTGGCTCAAGGTAAATTCCTGCTTCGAGACAGGCAGGGATTTTATTTTCTTGTTCTCTGTTTTCAATTTCATGATCTATCTCTCTTGTTCCAAAATCCGGGCAACTGAAGAAACCGTATCATTTGTCCCTAAGTTTATAAATTTGACGCCCTGGGTTGCCCTCCCCGAAGAACGGATAGTCTTAACTTTACAGCGGATCAAAACTCCCTGCTGAGTTATTGCCATAACTTCGTCTTCCGGCCTAACTAAAATTGCCGCGGCCCCTTTTCCTGTCTTAGGCGAAAGCTTGATACTGATTATCCCCTGCCCTGCCCGGGACTGCTGCCTGTATCCGGCAACCTGTGTGCGTTTTGCAAACCCTTTTTCGGTAACCGTAAAGAGAGAAAAATCTTCCTGCTGCATAGCCGGCGTGACTAAGGCCATTGAAAGGACGATATCTCCTTTTGCCAGATTAATCCCCTTAACGCCCCGCGAAGACCTGCCGGTAGACCTTACCTGAGAAATGTTAAATTTTATGGCTTTCCCTTTTGCGGTCGATAAAATAACCTGACCTCTGTCTCCTTCTACTAAAGACGCTCCAATCAGCCCATCATCCTTATCAAGAGCAACGGCGATAATCCCGTTCCGGCGAAGATTGGAAAACAATTCCAGCTTACAGCGCTTTATCAATCCTTTTTCTGTCGCCATAAGAAGAAAACTCTTTTCCTTAAACTCTTTCACAGCCAACACCCCGGCAATTTTCTCCTGGGCTGACAAACTCAAAACATTAACAATCGCCCTGCCGCGGGAAGTCCTGCTTCCTTCGGGTACTTCATAGGCTTTCAGTCCGTAAACTTTCCCGTTATTGCTGAAAAAAAGCAGGGTGTCCTTGCTGGAAGCGACAAAGAGGTGTTCGACAAAATCCTCGTCCTTGATTCCCATTGCCGTAACCCCTCTCCCGCCGCGTCCCTGCCTCCGGTAGGCAGTCAGGGGCATGCGTTTTATGTATCCGGTGTGAGAAATTGTAACTACCACGTCTTCTTCCTGAATCAAATCCTCTATTTCTATCTCCTCTTTTTCAGCAACGATTTCTGTCCGTCTTGAGTCCTTAAACTTCTCTTTTAATTCAACCAGCTCTTCTTTTATCAAGGCTTCCTGCTTTTTCTCCGAGCCTAAAATCCCCTGCAGGTATTCTATCTTCTTTAAAAGCTCTAAGTACTCCTTGTTTATCTTGTCCCTTTCCAAAGCCGTCAGCCTCTGCAGCTGCATTTCCAATATTGCCTGCGCCTGGACATCGCTTAACCCGAAACGTTTAACTAATTTTTCTTTCGCGTCCTGGGGAGACCTGGATTTTTTTATTGTTTCTATAACCTTATCCAAATGTTTTAAGGCGATTTTTAACCCTTCTAAAATATGGGCTCTCTGCTGGGCTTTTCTAAGGTCAAAACGGCATCTCCGGACAATGACTTCCTTCCGGTGCAGGATATGGTAATACAAAAGCTGTTTTAAACTTAATACCTGCGGCCGGTTGTCAACTAAAGCTAAAAAGATAATCCCGAAAGTTGTTTCTAAAGTGGTGTGTTTGTAAAGCTGGTTAAGGATAATCTTAGGCTCGGCATCGCGTTTTACTTCCAGGACAATCCTCAACCCTTCCTTATCAGACTCATCACGGATATCCGAAACTCCCTCTATTTTTTTAGAATTCACTAACTCAGCCATTGTTTTTAAAAGATTAGACTTGTTCACCTGGTAAGGAAGCTCGGTAATAACTATCTGGCTGCGCGATTTTACCTGTTCAATAACAGCTTTCGCCCTCAAAGTAAGTCTCCCTCTGCCTTCCGTATAGGCTTTCAGAATTTCTTTTCTGCCGCAGATAATCCCTCCGGTGGGGAAGTCCGGCCCTTTAACAATACGGTTTAATTCTTTTACCCCGCAGTCCGGCTTGTCTAAAAGGTAAATGACAGCATTCGCTATCTCGACTAAATTGTGGGGCGGGATATTTGTCGCCATTCCGACAGCTATCCCCGAAGAACCGTTTACCAAAAGGTTCGGCAAAACCGTAGGTAAAGTTGACGGTTCTTTCAAAGACCCGTCAAAGTTCGGCGAAAATTTTACTGTATCCCGGTCTATGTCCTGAAGGACATAATCAGAAACCCTGGAAAGCTTAGCTTCAGTATAGCGCATAGCCGCGGGCGGGTCTCCATCCTGAGACCCAAAGTTTCCCTGTCCGTCAATCAAAGGATACCTTAAAGAAAAATCCTGGGCCATCCTGACTAAGGCGTCATAAACCGCGGTATCTCCATGAGGATGGTATTTACCTAAAGTTTCGCCGACAATCCTCGCGCATTTCTTATGCGCCTGGCTGTGGCGGAGATGGAGTTCATACATAGTATAGAGTATCCTCCTATGCACCGGCTTTAATCCGTCCCGGACGTCAGGCAGGGCTCTGCCGACAATAACGCTCATAGCGTAGGAAAGATAAGAATCTTTCATTTCGTCTTCTAAATACCGGTCTTCAATCCTTCCCTGATTAGTTATTTCGTTCATCTTTCTCCTTACCTCTTGGATTAAACGTCTAAGTTTTTAACAGCGTGCGCGCTTTCCTGAATAAACTTCCTCCGGGGTTCTGCCTGTTCGCCCATAAGAATAGTGAAAATCCGGTCAGCTTCCACCGCATCTTCTAAGGTAACCTTTAACAATGTCCGGGTCTTAGGCGACATGGTGCTTTCCCAAAGCTGAGGCGGGTTCATTTCTCCTAACCCCTTATATCTCTGGACAGAAACATTCTGCAGGGCGACTTCTCTGCATATGTAAAGGAGCTGTTTAAGAGAAGGCGCGGTTTCTGTTTTCCCCTTGTCTAAATTCTCTATTATAAATTTCCCTTTATCCTTTACCTCTAAAAAGTCTGTTAAAGACAGCCCGAACCTGCTTAGCGCTTTATCAATTTCTTTAGCTTCATGCGATTCGTAAATATCAACCAAATCCGCTTCTTCCACGCCGCCGTGTCCGGCCAGTTCGTCCTCGGAAAAAATAAACTTGCGGGTATTGTTCACCTTCAGGGCATACAGGGGGTATTTTTTCTTTTTCGGGTCAAGGGCTGAAAGGTAATCTTCTATTTTAATCCCCCTCCGGGTCACGGACCGTACTAATTTTTCCAGGCTTATCAGCAGGGACAAAATCTGTCTTGCCTGCTGTTTGGTAAAAACGGTTTTTCTTCTTTTTTTCTCCAGGCTTACTCTCTGCGATTCCGCGGCTAAATTCAAAATTATATCTTCCATCTCGTGCTCGGTATGGATGTAATCCTCGGCGTTTTTCCGTTTCATCCGGTAAAGCGGAGGCTGAGCGATGTAAATGTGCCCCTCCTCTATCAGCTTGGGAAACTGCCGGTAAAAGAAAGTTAAAAGCAGTGTCCGGATATGCGACCCGTCCACATCGGCATCGGCCATAATAATTATCCGTTTATAGCGAAGGCGGGAAAGGTCAAATTCTTCGCCTAACCCCGTCCCTAAGCTGGCAATTATGGTTTTAATCTCCTCATTGTTCAAAATTTTATCAACCCGGGCTTTTTCAACATTTAGAATCTTTCCTTTTATCGGAAGGATTGCCTGAAACATCCGGTCCCTGGCCTGCTTAGCACTGCCTCCGGCAGAATCTCCTTCAACAATAAAAATTTCACTGAACTGCGGATCTTTCTCCGAACAATCAGATAGTTTCCCCGGCAGGCTCCATGCTTCCAGCGCTCCTTTTCTCCGGGTAAGCTCTCTTGCCTTCCGGGCGGCAGCCCGGGCTTTTGCCGCTAAGGCCGCCTTATTAATTATTTTATTGGTAACGCTGGGGGTTTCTTCAAAGAAAGAGCTTAACGCTTCAAATGTCACCGAAGAAACAATCCCTTCAACCTCGGAATTCCCTAATTTGGTTTTTGTCTGGCCCTCAAACTGAGGAGCGGGGACTTTCACACTTATAATCGCGGTTAACCCTTCCCTGACATCGTCTCCGGATATAGAAAGGTTATCTTTAAACATCTTTTTGTTCCTGATGTACTGGTTAATTGCCCGGGTTAAAGCGGACTTGAATCCGGAAAGGTGCGTCCCTCCTTCAATGGTATTGATGTTGTTGGCAAAAGAAAACAGGGTCTCCTTATAACTGTCATTATACTGCAGAGCCCCTTCCACAAAAATTGAATCCTTTTCCCTTGAAAAATAAATTATTTTTTTATGCAGAGAGTTTTTGTTCTGGTTCAGGTGTTCTACAAAAGAAACAATACCTCCTTTAAATCTAAAAATAGACTCTTTATCATTCCTTTCGTCAGAAAAAAATATTTCTAACTCCCTGTTTAGAAACGCCAGTTCGCGCAGGCGGGAGGCTAAAATATCGTAAGAAAAATTTCTAATTTTAAATATTTCTTTATCGGGCTTGAAGGTTATTTTTGTGCCGGTAGCTTTCGCTTTCCCGATAATTTTCAGCTTACTCACCGGCCTGCCTTTAGCATACCTCTGGTGATATATTTTACCCTCTCTTTTGACTTCCACTTCCAGCCACTCAGATAAGGCATTTACTACGCTTACACCTACTCCATGGAGGCCTCCGGATACCTTATAAACCCGGTGATCGAACTTGCCTCCGGCATGCAGAGTGGTAAGCACAACTTCTACTGCCGGCTTTTTTTCTATTTTATGCGTATCAACCGGAATCCCCCTGCCGTTATCCTCTACTGTTACACTTTCATCAGAGCGCACTGTAACTCTAATCCGGCTGCAAAACCCGGCCATTTTTTCATCTATGGAGTTGTCCACCACCTCATAAACCAAATGATGCAGCCCCCTGATAGTGGTATCTCCTATATACATAGCCGGCCGTTTACGGACAGCTTCAATTCCTTCAAGCACTTGGATTTTCGTCGCGTTATATTCACCCTTTTTCTCTTTTTTCCCCATCCTCAACTCCCTATCTTTACAATGATTTTTTCTATTTCCGGCGCTGTCTTTTTCACCTCTTTTAAAACTTCTTCTTTTTTTATCCTCACGCTAAACATCGCCGGAGCAGAATCTGTATAAACAAACAGTTTTTCCCTGTACTGCCGTATCTGTTTTATGTGCCGGTACTCTCCTTGGGTAAAAATCCCTTTTAAGTATTCCTTATTAATCCTCTGCTTCTGAAGCTTATCCATTATTCTTTTAACAGATAAGCTGATGTTTTCTATACCCACTATCCCAGCCTCATCGGTAAAGCTAAATAAGTATACCGGTCACCCCTTAAAACAACCGGTTTATCTGTGTCATAGACATCAAATTCAACCTGCGGGGTTTCAAAAACCTTTAAAACATCTGTTAAATAATCAGGGTTGAACCCTAAAATTAGATCCTTCCCTTTGTATTCAGCTTCTATTTCTTCTTTATATGCCCCCAATTGAGGTGTTTCTTTAGAAATGGTTACTTTATTTTTAGTAAGTTCTATTTTAACTCCCTGATATTCAGGCAGACTTAATATCTCCGCCCTTCTAAGAGCGGATAAAAAATTAGACCGGTCTATCTTTAATTTGTTCTCCGCCGGCTTGGGTATATATTTCTTATACTCGGGAAACTCCCCCTCTATTAACTGGGTAATCATCTGGGTATCTTTCAAATCAAACCCTACTTGTTTCTTTCCCGCAATCAGCATAATTTCCCCAGTGTAGCTGCGGATAACCTTGCTCAATTCAACAATGCTCTTGTAAGGAAGAATAAACGACTTTTTTAGATTAATCTCCGGCTGTGAAGGAGGAAACTTCCGTTTTATAGACGACAGGCGCTTCCCGTCAGTTGAAACAAACCTTATAAAATTCTTCTCTATTTCACACAAAACTCCATTTAACACATAATTACCTTCCCCGACAAAGACTGAAAAAGACGTGCTCTTTATCATTTCTTCTAAATCTTCAGATTGGACTTTTACTGCCTCCTTATCTTTAAAAACCGGCAGTTTAGGAAACTCGCTAGCATCAATAATATTGAGTTTCAATTCACAGTTTTCACAGGTTATCCACAAGAAGTTTTTTTGGGTCATCAAAGTAACCTCTGGTGAAGAAAACTCCTTTAAAATAGATATCAATTTCATTAAAGATACGCAGAATGATTCCTTCTCATCTAAAGCATCGGATAGATCCATACAAGAAATAACTGTCAGTTCTAAATCTGTAGAAATAAACCTTATTTTCTTATCGTAAATTTCAATTAGAACAGCTGAAAAAATAGGAAAAGTTGTTTTTCCCGCAGCAGGGCCGGTTACTTTCTGAAGAGATTCTAACAGGACCTTTCTATTAATCTTTATATTCATAATATAACCTCCTTAGTATCAGTCGTACTAGGATTGTAAAATCTGTGGAAAGGACAAAAAGCATAAACAGTCAAAGGAAACATCAATATCAAAAACTGTTAATAACCTGTCAGCCGTTTTTAATAACCTGTTTAATCTTATCTATGGTGTGTTTTAAACCGGAATCTTTTTTTATCCGATCTCGAATCTTCCTATAAGAGTAAAGAATAGTAGTATGATGCTTAGCCCCTAAAAAATTTCCTATTTCTGGCAGAGACAAAGGAGTAATTTCTCTAAGCAGATACATAGCGATCTGCTTTGGAAGGACAATGTTTTTCGTTCTCTTTTTCGATTTCAGTTCCGGCACAGAGAGATTAAAATGCTCAGCTGTTTTGTTTAGGATGACATCGCGGCCGATTTTTTTGGTTTCTTCTTTCGCAATATCTTTCAGTACGTTTTTCGCCATATCCAGAGAAACAAGCTTATTCTCAATCAGCGAATAAGCCAGTATGCGCACCAGCGCCCCTTCAAGTTCACGGATATTATTTGTAATCCGGCCGGCGATAAATTCAAGGACGCTGTTATCTACAGGGATGGGTTCACGTTCTATTTTTTTCTTCAAAATAGCTATCCGGGTTTCTAAATCCGGAGGCTGGATGTCTACAACTAACCCCCAGCAGAAACGGGAAATTAGCCGTTCTTCCAATTTAGGGATTTCTTTCGGAGGCCGGTCGGAACAAAGAATGATCTGTTTATGATTATCATAAAGGACGTTAAAAGTATGAAAAAATTCTTCCTGTGTTGATTCTTTACCGGCGATGAAGTGGATATCATCTATCAGAAGGACATCGATATCCCTGTGTTTCTCCCTGAATTTAGCAGTACTCCGGGTTTGTATGGAAGTAATAAGTTCGTTAGTGAAACGCTCGGAAGAACTGTATTTTACATTGAGATGGTTCTTCTTAAGCACCTTCTGGGCAATGGCCTGCATTAAATGAGTTTTACCCAGCCCTACCCCGCCGTATATAAAAAAGGGATTATAAATTTTTCCCGGAGCATCGGCAACTGCTTTTGACGCGGCAAAAGCTAAATGGTTAGATTTACCGACCACAAAATTTTCGAAGCTGAACCTGGGGTTTAACCTAAGGGAATATAGGGGCTCCTCTTTGAACTTAGCATGGATTTTTTTAAAAACCACCTGAGTTTTCTTTTTTAAAAGCTTAGGGTTAACTTCCAAGAAAACAGGCACAGACGGCCCCAAAGATTCTATGGAAGTTTTTATGGTTTCTAAATAATGGCTTTCGAGCCAGTCTTTAAAAAATTCGTCGGGCACTTCTAAAACAAAACTTTTTTCAGTCCATATTTTTAAATTTATAGGGGCAAACCAAGTTTCAAAGGCTGTCCTGCCGATTTTATTTTTTACCAATTCCTGAAACCTCAGCCAGTTTTCCATATTACACAGACTCTCTTTCCTTTTCGCCTTGTCAAAAGCTTAACAACCAAGAACCGAGTCGCAAACTATTTTTAATAACCAATCACCAGGATAGAAAGAAAATCCAAAACCCTAATATTACCTATACTACCAAATAAACTCAAAATCCAAAATCCAAAAGTAAGAAGAATCAATGTCCCGCTCTTTTAGATTTGGGATTTGGGATTTATTTTGAATTTTGTAGTATTCGGATTTGGGGTTTATCATTTGCTAATCTTGGTGATGGTTTCTTTTAAAAAACAATTTCTTTAAACTTAATCATTTTGCCTATACTTTTTCATACAACTCCTGACACTACCTGCCCTTGCCTCGAGGCTTCCTGCCGGAGGGGTCTTGTCTAAAACTATCTCAACAGGGTTAGATTTTCATAGAGAAAAATTTATTATACTTCGGTAAGTTTTTTTTTCAAGATAAATATTGGACAGATAAATATTGGACATTCCCCATAATTCAGGTATAAATTTACGCATTGTTTTACGCGGTAATGAATTAAGGAAATAAAAATAACCAATTACCAAGATATCCCCTAATCCCCTAATCCCCTAACGGGCACAGGCGGGCACAGGCAAGATATAAATAAATCCCAATATTCAATAACCAAATAAGAAATGTGTTGAGTCTATTGGAATTTTGGTTATTGGTTATTGTCCTTTAACCGGGAAAATGCTGTTGAGAGCGCAAAATGCTCATAATGCCTAGCAGCCTAAATAGTTACATTAAACAGCGGTTGTACTAAAGAGTACACAGCATTTTCCCCTTAGGTAACCCCGACCTTTCCATATTTTCCAGTGGAAAATATGGGGTCGGCCCTACGGGCAAATAATGCTAACCGCATTATTTGGGTTAATTGGTTATTGTCCCTTGCCTGTGCCCGTTAGGGTATATCTTGGTTATTCGAAGAAAACGGGGAAACATCAGAGATAAATATGCTTGACAGCCAAGAAAAGGATGTTACAATTTTATTCTATGAAAAAGGGATTGACTACGCCAACTAAAATAAAGGGAAAACGCAAGCACGGGTTTCGGAAACGGATGAAGTCTAAATCCGGCCAGGACGTTATCAGCCGGCGGAGAAAAAAGGGCCGGAAACGCCTTACAGTTTAATGTTTAACCGGACAGCAGTATTTTGCATAAAGATATACCAAAGGACAGCGCGTAATTTCCTAAGGCCGGCTTGCCGTTATTCTCCTTCTTGTTCTGAATACGCGAAACAAGCCTTTGAAGTTCTTCCCTTTTTCAAAGCGTTAATAAAAAGCCTATTCCGTCTGTTGCGCTGTAATCCTCTTTTTCCCGGAGGATATGACCCCCTTTTTAAATGAATACAGAAAAACGTTTATTACTCTTTTTGGGTCTATCTTTAGGAGCGCTCCTTTTTTTTAACCGCTTTAATCAGCCGGCCCAACTTCTTGATGCTGAAAAGTATAAATTGGCAGAAACAGCTCCCCCCGCAGTGTCCAAGTCGCCTAATGTGTTGCCTCCCAAAGAGTTAAGCCTAAAAACAGAGAGCCTTACCTTCAAAGATTTTACAATTACCGTTTCCTTAACCGGCGGGTTCATCAAAGACATCAAGATCAATAAGTATGGGGAAACCCTCCTTTATAAAAATCTTTTCTTTTTATCGGCTTATGCTGATAAAGAATTTAGGTTAGAGAGAGTTGAGAATGGAATACGCCTGAGTTGGAACGGTCTTTCGGGAAAAGTAACAAAGGAAATTCGGTTTATTTCTCCCTATCTTCTGTCTTTTGAGGTAACCGCTCCGGGGAAAATAGATAAATTGATTTTGTTCCAGAGCGAAAAAGATAAAAAAAGCTTTTACAGCCGTTATCAGGAAGTCTTTTATAAGGCGAAAAAGATAAAAAGAATCGGCTGGAGTAAGGTTAAAACTACTCTTTCTTTCGTTAATCCAGGCTTAATCGGTACACGAGACCGGTATTATACGGCAGTCTTTCTATCTCCTTCGCCCGGTCAATATTCCTGGGAAAGGCAGGATCGTCAGGCAATAGACCTGGCCTTCTATCCTGAAAAGCCTTCTTCTCCAATTTCCGGCCGGCTTTTTCTGGGGCCACAGGACATTAAAATTCTTAACCCCTTGGGAATACAGGGAGTTATATACTTTGGGGTGTTTAATGGCATAGGCTTTATCATTCTCAACCTTCTCTATTTTTTCTTTGGTTGGTTCCATAATTGGGGGGTCAGCATTATTCTCTTAAGTGCTTTAATCTATTTAATTCTCTCTCCCCTGACGATTAGCAGCACAAAGTCTATGAAGAAGATGCAGGAGTTACAGCCGGAAATTGAGGCCTTGAGGAAAAAATTGAAGGATACTCCCCAAAAATTGAATAAAGAAGTCCTTGAGTTATACCGTAAGTATAAAGTGAACCCTTTAGGCGGATGCCTTCCCATGCTTCTGCAAATCCCGATTTTCTTCGCCCTATACCAGGTTTTGATAAGGTCAGTAGAGATAAAAGGGGCACATTTTCTTTGGATAAAAGATTTAGCAAAACCTGATAATATTGTTAGATTTGCGGCTCCCCTGCCGATTTTAAAAATCGACGGGATACATATTTTACCAATATTAATGGCAGTAATTATGTTCTTACAGCAAAAAATGACTGTTCCTCAGGGACAATCTTCTGAACAGCAGAAAATGATGACCATGATCTTTCCCCTCGTCTTCGGCTTTATTTTTTACAATTTCTCTGCCGGGTTAGTTTTATATTGGTTCTGCAACTCTCTGTTTACCTTCCTTTACCAGTTACGTTTAGCCAGACATTAACCTTATCCTGTCTTGATTCATGGACAGCACAAAGATTAATCCCAAATCGCCGCACCAAATTTGTTTTACGTGAAACAACAAATTATGCAAGGAGAACCCGTAACCAGTAATAGCGCTGTTGTGTAATATCTACCCACACCTGATTTTAATCAATGAGACTTAGACTTTTTCGAAGAAAAAGTCTATAGCCGAATTGATCCTGAGCGACCGAAGGGAGTCGAAGGATCTAGAGTTTAATTTCCCGCAGCTTGCTGCGTTTCCTTTTTTGGAAAAGTTTTTGATACCTCGTAGCTTGCTGCGAGGTAGTTCATTCCTACCAGAGGTCAATCCGCCTATGGAGAGAAAAAGAGGGCGCTGATATATTTTGGGAGTTTTTTAGCGGCCTCATAGAAAAAGCCCTTGACATAAGTTCTGGATATAATAGAATAAAAAAGGATACATGGTCCTGCAAGTCCTTATTTTTACTTTTGGTTATTGGATATTTGGGATTTGTTTGTATCTTGTCCCTTGCCTGTGCCCGTTAGGGTATTAGGGTATATCTTGGTTATTAGGCTTTTGGCAGTGCGACTAATGTTTCATACGAAACAAGGCATATATGGCTAAAGTAATCGGTTTTTGTAATCAAAAAGGGGGAACCGGCAAAACTACAACTATTGTCAACCTCGCGGCTTTTTTTGCTTTAGCCGGCAAAAAAACCCTTTTAATTGATTTAGATCCTCAAGGTAATGCCAGCAGCGGGGTAGGGGTGGATAAAGACAAATTGGAAAAAACCGTTTATCAGGCCCTTACCCAAAAAGTCTTTCCTCAGGAAGCTATGCTCCATACCAGCGTCCGGCACTTATATGTCCTTCCGGCAAATACCTCTTTAGCTGGAGCTGAAATAGAATTGGTAGAGGAGGAGAACCGAGAATTTGTCTTAAAGAATATGCTCTCCCGGATAAAAGAGAATTTTGACCTTATACTTATAGATTCGCCTCCTTCCTTAGGCCTATTGACTTTAAATATCCTTGCCGCAAGCGATAGTGTAGTAATTCCTATTCAATGTGAATATTACGCTTTAGAAGGATTGTCCCGTTTATTGCAAACCCTGCAATTGGTTCAGGAAAGATTAAATCCTTCTCTGGAAATAGAGGGCATTGTTCTTACTATGGCTGATTTCCGCACCAGGCTTACTTCACAGGTAATTGAAGAGATAAAAAAGTATTTTGGGAACAAGGTATATAAAACAATTATTCCCCGGAACATCCGGCTTTCAGAAGCTCCGAGTTTTGGGAAGCCTATTTATTTTTATGAACCTCTTTCAACCGGAGCAAAGGCTTATTTTAGTTTGGCTTCGGAATTGTTGAAAGAAGAAATAAAAGGAGTATATGATGGAGAGGAAAGTTTTAGGCCGCGGGTTGGAGTCGCTGATTCCCAAAAAAGAGAAACCGGTCCTGACGAGAGGATACACCTATATTAACATTAACCAATTGATACCCAGCCCGTATCAATCCCGCGTAGATATTTCTGAGGGAGAGCTGAAAGAATTAAGCGAATCGATTAAATCTCAGGGTGTAATTCAGCCGGTGATTGTCCGCAAAAAAGGCGATAAATATGAAATTATTGCCGGCAGCAGGAGGTTCTATGCCTCTAAGCTATTGGGACTCAAGGAGTTACCAGTTTTAATCCGCAGTCTTGATGACAAGAACACCCTAATTTTTTCCATTATTGAAAATTTACAGAGGCAGGATTTAAACCCTTTAGAAGAAGCGAAAAGTTTTAAACGATTGGAGGAAGAGTTTTCCCTTTCTTCCGAAGAAACCGGCCGGCTTGTCGGTAAAAGCCGGCCTGCTATAGTTAATGCCTTAAGGCTGTTAAAGCTTCCCGATCCTGTGCAGGAAGCTCTCCGGGAGAAAAAAATTACGGCATCTCAAGCCCGGACTTTACTGAGTTTACCTACGGAGAGAGAACAGATGGAAATGTTTGAGCATTTGCTTAGAGGAAAAGTTTCGGTCCGGAAATTAGAAACCGCGGTCCGGATTAAGCGGGGGAGGGAAAAGACAAAAGACCCTTTCCTTTTAGAAGCGGAGAACGGCCTGCAAAAACAGCTCGGCCGGAAAGTAAAAATTATTTCTTCTGGAAAAAAGGGGAGAGTTGTTATAGAATACTATTCGCCGGAGGACTTAGACAACTTGATCGGCGTTTTGTCTAAAGCTCCGGCGGTGAGTTAAAAGGAAGAATATTTTTTGCCGCATATCTGATTTTCGCACAACGTCGCAAAGAAAGGAAAAGGTTATCAAGCAGGGACAGGGTTATAACCTGTCCTCTGTAAAAAATTAGCCCGCGGTTAAGTATTTGACAGGAGATTAGGAGGGAAGAAAGGGAGTTTTCATGAAAGAAGCGACTTTAGTTATTATCAAGCCCGACGGGCTGAAGAAATCTTTAACCGGTGATATTTTATCGCGTTTATCCAAGACGACTTTAAAGATTATTGCCGCTAAGGTTATTCAGGTTTCTGATGCTTTAGCCCGCAGTCACTACGGTCATTTAAAAGATAAACCTTTTTTTGGCGAACTGCTCGGCTATATTCGCGGCCGGCTTCATGGCGAGAACAGGGTTATGGCTTTGGTCTATTACGGCAGAGGAGCTATTAAGAAAGTCAGGGAAATAGCCGGCGCTACCAATCCCGAAGAAGCGGATCCGGTTTCTATCCGCGGAGCTTACGGAAGGATCCTGACTTCCGGGCTTTATGAAAATGTTATCCACGCTTCATCGTCCGCGGATGAAGCTGAACGGGAGATTAAACTCTGGTTTGAGCCGGAGGAAATAGTCATGGGCCTTTATCCTGCCCGAAAACAGAAGAAAAACTCCACAAAAAAATATTGGTTATGATAAAAAGCATGACTGGATTTGTTTCTAAACGAAAGGTTCTTCCCGGAGGGAGGGGAGTCCTTATTAATATCCGCTCGCTCAATTTTAAATATTTGGATATCCATATTTCCCACCTGCCGGAGGATTTAGAGGAAATAGAAAGACCTATACATGAAGAGATTTTGAGAAGAATTAAGAGAGGCAGGATTGAGGTTTCCATTGTTTCCGTATCTGCCGATAAAGGGAGAGGGTCTTCTTCCACCGGAGCGGCCGGGGTCAAAAAGCTGTTTAGGACAGCCTTACGGGAATTAGAAGAGTTCAAAGTCAAGCAGGGGCAGGTTATTCATTCAGAGCTTGAAAAGATCACCCGTAAGTTAATCAAGCGCAGCGTGGTTTTTCAGGATCACATCAAAAAACAACCCTCAGACAGCCCTGTTTTGGAAAAGGATATTTTTGAAGAAGTCTCTCTTATAACTTTTTATTTAAGGCATTTAGAAAAGATTCTTAAGCGCAGAGAGAGCCGGATTGGAAAATTCCTGGATTTTTTGTCGCAGGAAATGCTCAGGGAATCAAATACTATTCTGGCAAAACTTAAGGATAGAGAACTCTGCCTGCAGGCAATATATTTCAAAGAAGAGATTGACAGGGTAAGGGAGTTGGCCCAGAATATAGAATAACTCCGCGGATTATAGAATACCGAGCCGCATATCGCGCAAGCCTAAAATAGTTTATGCCTAAAAAGGTATTTATTCTTTCCGGCCCGTCCGGAGCAGGCAAGACCAGCGTGTTGAAAGAAGCTTTCAAATTCCCCGAGATAGAAAGAAATTTCTTACGGATTCTCACCGCGACTACCAGAAGCCCCCGCCCGGGGGAAAAAGACGGAAGAGATTACCTGTTTTTATCCAGGCCGGAATTTTTGTCTCTTAAAAAAAGAGGCGGGTTTTTAGAGGCCAAGAATTTCTTAGGCAATTTCTACGGCACACCTAAATCTTTTTTCCAGCAGGCAGATGAACAGGAAAAGTTTCCCTTGCTGTGCATTGATGTAGATGGGGCGTTTAACATTAAAAAAATTTACAGGAGAAAAACCGTCCTGATTTTTATCGAGCCTCCTTCTGAAAGAATCCTGTTTGCCCGCCTGCTCAGTCGCCGCACAGAAGGAGCGTCTATTTTAAAAAAAAGATTGCGCATTGCTAAAAAGGAAGTAAAATATGCTGAAAAATATCGCTATCGGCTGGTAAATAAAAACCTTAAAAGAGCGGGAGAAGAATTAAGAAGAATTCTTTTGAAAGAAATTGCGGGGTAAAATGGAATACGTACCGATTGAAGATTGTTTGGACAAAAGTTTAGGGTCTGTGTACAAACTTACGATTATGGTCGCGGTGAGGGCTCAGGAGTTAGCCGACGGAGCCAGTCCGATGGTTGAGGTTGAGGACAGAGACAAACCTTTGAATATCGCCCTGAGAGAAATTTCCGCGGGGTTGTTGGAGGCAGAGAAGAAAAAATAGCCTTTGATAAAATGTTCTGCTTTTGTCCGGCAAGTCCGGCAGAAGTTTTTCCATGAGGCCATGTTTCTTGTCTCTTATCGGCGCGGTAGCCAAGTGGTAAGGCCGCGGTCTGCAAAACCGCTATGCGCCGGTTCAAGTCCGGCCCGCGCCTCATAGCTCGTAGTTGACATCTCATAGTAAAAAGATATAAGAGCTAAGAGCCAATAGCCAATGGTAAGCTGAAACATTTAAGTTAGGGCAGGCTATATGGGGAAGATACAAAAGAAATCTGAGTTAAACATAGCTTTTAAAGTAAAATCTAAATTGGGCCCTGCCGTAAGTATAACTAAGGATTATTGGGGCATAATTATATCTGTGAAGCATCCAAGTGTACAGGGCAGGGAGAAAGAGGTTAAGGAGGCTCTCGTTAATCCTGACGAAATCAGGGTGAGCAAAAAAGATCCCAAGGTGTATTTATTTTACAAAAAACACCAGGATAAATTTTTATGTGTGATTGCAAGGACAAATGCCCAAAACGGATACATTATTACTGTTTACTATACAAAAAAGGTCAAGGAGGGCAAGTTAAAATGGAAAAGATAAGGGTATATTATGACACAAAGGGAAACACTTTAAATGTTTGGTTTGATGATCCTAAGAAAGAAAGTATTTGCGAAGAAACAGGTGAAGAAGTTATCTTAGCAAAAGACAGGCGGGGAAAAGTTATTGGGTTTGAAAAGTTGAATTTCTTTTCTCATCCTAAAGGAAGGATAAAAACGCTTCCGTTGGAAGTGTTAATGACATAGCGCGGCCCGGATTTGAAATCGGGTGAATGGCAGGAAAGATGATGAGATATCAATCTTGGCGGATTAAACATCGGTTTCCCTTATTTGTAATCCTTGGGCGGGTGGCGGAATGGCAGACGCCTAGGACTTAAAATCCTATGTCCCGGGAGGGACGTGAGGGTTCAAGTCCCTCCCCGCCCATTATTCCTATACTGTTAAATTGCTATGTTGTTAAATGGTTAAATTGTCTTATTTTTTCAGTAGTGTAACCATCTATTAGTGTAAAACAGGGCGCATAGCTCAGTTGGTTAGAGTGCAACGTTGACATCGTTGAGGTCAGAGGTTCGATCCCTCTTGCGCCCATGTCTGTAGGAATAGATAGACAGAGGACAG
>CAZSRG010000001.1:24149-27902 GCA_964609315.1 uncultured Planctomycetia bacterium | reverse complement strand
AGAGGACAGAGGACAGAGGACAGAAGGTAGAAGGTAGATGAGAGATGATTAAGAACATAGAGAAATTCTGAAATCTGTTCTCTATATTTTGTTTTCTGTTTTCTGAATTTGAGGGGGGTAAAATATGAGCGGATATGAAAAAGTTTTAGAATTGCTCAAAGACCCGGACATTACGGAAATTATGATCAACGGCATCAAAGGAGTTTTTATCGAGAAGTTCGGTAAAACCCTCCCTCTAAATTTGAATTTTGAATCGGATGGAGAAATAATCGAAGCGATTACTAAACTTTTTGCTTCACAGGGGAAAAGGATAAATGCTTTGAAGCCTTACGGAGACGTTTGCCTGGACGACGGCTCGCGGGTTAATGCCATAATTCCGCCTTTATCCCGGCAGGGACCGAGTATTACTATCAGGAAGTTTTCAGAAGGAATAAAAAGCTTAGAGGATTTGGTTCAGAATGGAACGTTGTCCCGTATGGCTGCCGATTTTCTGGTTGCCTGTATAAAAGGGAAACTGAATATCCTTATTTCCGGAGCAACCGGTTCGGGAAAAACCACCACATTAGAAATGCTCACTTATGAAATTTCTCCGGAAGAGAGAATTGTAACTGTAGAGGATACCGCGGAATTGAAGATACACCATGCAAACCTAATTTCTTTGGAAACCCGCGATCCCGACGAGAACGAAAAGGGAGAAGTCACTTTGCGCGACCTTATCCGTAACGCCCTGCGTATGCGGCCGGACAGGATTCTGGTAGGCGAGGTTAGAGGGGAGGAATCCCTTGATATGATTCAGGCAATGGCTACAGGCCATAAGGGGACATTAGCGGTCATTCACGGCAATTCACCGGCAGAAGTCCTTGCCCGCCTGGAAACTCTGATTTTGTCTACCGGCATAAAACTTCCCAATGAAGAAATCCGGAGGATGATAACCGATACCTTAGATATTATTATCCAGCAGGAACAGCTTTCTGACGGGACGAGAAAAATTACCCATATAGCCGAGATAAGGGGGATTGAGCGTAAAGAAATAGCCTTACAGGACATCTTTGCTTTTAAAACGGAAGGGAAAGATAAAGACGGGAAAATAAAAGGGAAACTGAAACTGGTAATGAGAATGTTTCCCCGTTTCTTTTCTGAATTCCAAAAATTAGGACTGCTTAGCGAAAAATCTTTTTCTGATGAATGATAAACAAGGAATAGATAAACTCAGGCACAGCTGTTCGCATATTTTAGCTTCGGCGGTAAAGAAACTTTATCCCGGGGTTAAATTAGGTATAGGCCCGGCAACTGATACCGGGTTTTACTATGATTTTGATTTTCCTTCGGGGTTTAACGAATCAGGCTTGGCTGAGATAGAGAAGGTTATGCGTGAGGAAGTTGAACAGGACCTGCCTTTTATAAGAGAGGAGTGGAGCAAAGAAAAAGCATCCGCGTTCTTTTCAGAAGGAGGCCAGCTTTATAAATTGGAGCTGATAAAAGATTTGGGGCAGGACAAGATTTTTGTCTACCGGCACGGAGGTTTTACCGATTTATGCAAGGGGCCGCACCTGGATTCTACCGGAGAGGCAAAACATTTTAAACTTCTCTCTACAGCCGGCGCCTATTGGCGGGGGAAAGAGGAAAACCCCCAGTTAGTACGTATATACGGGACCGCTTTTTTTACAAAAGAGGAGTTAACCTCTTACCTGAAACATTTAGAAGAAGCTAAACAAAGGGACCACCGGAAATTAGGGCCGGCTTTGCGGCTGTTTGATATTTATCATGACCAGGCCGGAGCGGGGCTGGTTTTTTATTTAGAAAAAGGAGCTATCTTAAAAAGGATTATAGAGGATTGGGAAATCAAAGAACATTTGAGGCGCGGGTATTCAATGATTTCTACTCCTCATATTTTAGAAAGCAGGCTTTGGGAAAAAAGCGGGCATTTAGATTATTACCGGGACTTAATGTTTTTAATTGAACAGAAAAATGTTTCTTACGCTGTAAAACCGATGAACTGTCCCGGGCACATGCTTATTTACAAATCAAGAACCCATAGTTACCGCGACCTCCCTTTAAGGATGTTCGAACTGGGTACGGTTTACCGCAGGGAAAAGAGCGGAGTCCTGCACGGCCTTCTTCGTCTGCGCGGGTTTACTCAGGATGACGCCCACATTTTCTGCCGTCAGGAACAGCTGTTTTCTGAAATTAAAGGTGTCCTTGTTTTTATAAAAGAAGCTCTGCTCACTTTTGGGTTTGCTGATTTTCAGGCCGAGATAAGCACCCGGCCGGAGAGTTTTATCGGAGAAAAAGATGTTTGGGATAAAGCGGAGAAAATTTTAGCGGAGATTTTGAGAGATAACAACCTAAAGTATAAAACCTGCTCCGGCGAAGGGGCGTTTTACGGGCCCAAAATAGACATTAAGCTTAAAGACGCGTTAGGCAGAGAATGGCAGTGCGCCACTGTCCAGCTGGATTTTTTTCTTCCCGGCAGGTTTGAGTTATCTTACATAGACGAGAAAGGTGAAAAGCAGGTTCCGGTAATGATTCACCGGGTTATTCTCGGCAGCTTAGAGCGGTTTATAGCGACTTTGATTGAACACTATAAAGGGGCATTCCCTTTTTGGCTGACGCCTGTTCAGGTAAAGGTCTTATCGCTTAAGAGCAGCTGTAATGATTATGCCGAGGCAGTAAGGGCGATGCTTTCAGGTCCTTTCAGGGCTGAATCTGATGTTAGAGAAGAAACCCTGTCTAAAAAAATAAGGGAATCTGAAGTGGAAAAAATCCCTTACCTGTTTATTGTAGGAGAAAAGGAAAAAGAAGACGGAACGGTTAATATCCGCGCCCGCGGGAGAAAACAGATCGGGACATTTTCTCTTTCTGACGCTCTGGATTTTCTGAATAAAGAAGAAAAACATTAATACCAGATTCTGATGGGAAAGAGAATCGGTAAGGGTTCCCGTCAGAGCAAAAAAGGAGGGATTATTAGAAAGCGAATACGGATAAACCAGTGGATACGTTCTTACACAGTTCGTTTAATCGGCCCGGAGGGAGACCAGTTGGGTGTAGTTAATTTAAAAGACGCCCTGCATAAGAGCGAGGAATTAGAATTGGATTTGGTGGAAGTAGCCCCTGAAGCTACTCCCCCGGTCTGCCGGATAATGGACTTTTCGAAATATAAATATGAGCAGGAAAAAAGGGAAAGAGAGGCAAAGAAACACCATAAAATAGGGGATGTAAAAGAAATCAGACTAAGGCCGTTTATCGGCGACCATGATTACCAGGTAAAGCTTGCCCACGCCAAAGAGTTTCTTCAGAAAGGGAATAAGGTAAGAATAAGGCTGCTTTTTAGAGGCAGGGAGATGGCTCATCAGGAAGCCGGCAGGGTTTTGGTTGACCGTTTTGTTAAAGATGTTTCCGGTTTAGCGAGAATAGAGAGGCCGGCAAAACAAATGGGGAGGATAGTAATTCTGACCTTAGGACCGAAATAAAACTCATCCCGAACAATAGATCAGGAGAAAACAATGAAAATGAAAAAAACGGGAAAGAAAAAACTTAAGACGAAAAAAGCTTTGGCTAAACGCATTAAGGTTACCAAGACTGGTAAATTCCTCAGGAAAAAAGCGGGAAAGTCCCATCTTTTATCCGGTAAAACCCGCAAGAGGAAGAGGCAGCTGCGGGCTACCGGCAAAGTTTCAAAAAGCCATCAGCGGATGGTTAAAGCGGCTATGCCCTATGCCTGAAGGGCAAAGAGCAAAGAGCAAAGAGCGAAGA
>CAZSRG010000001.1:0-24049 GCA_964609315.1 uncultured Planctomycetia bacterium | reverse complement strand
AAGAGCAAAGAGCAAAGAGCGAAGAACTAAGAGTTAAGATCCAATAGCCCGAAGAGGCTGAGAAGCTGTCTGTCAATTTAACAGTTGAACAATTTAACAATATGTCAATCTGTTCTCTGTGTTCTGCCATCAGTCGTAAATAGGAAAGGGGAAATTATGAGTAAAACAGCGCATAGTGTTTCAAGGAAAAAAAGAGTAAAAAAAGTTTTGGCTTTAGCCAAAGGGGCGAGAGGTGAAAGGAGCCGGAGGTATAAGCGGGCCAAAGAGACTGTTCAGAGAGCCCTGGCTTTTTCCTACCGCGACAGGAAAGTTAAGAAACGGGAATTCAGAAAACTCTGGATTGTCCGGCTGTCCGCGGCTGTCCGCGAACAGGGGTTAAAATACAGCCAGTTCACCGGCGGGTTAAAGAAAAAGAATATAGAACTTTCCCGGAATATCCTCGCCCAGTTAGCGGTTGAGGAACCTGAAGCTTTTTCTCAGCTGGTAGAGATTGCAAAAACTGCCTAAAAATATGTACATAATTATTGTAGGGTGTAGTGAAATCGGGTCGCGGTTAGCCAAAAGTTTCTCTTCCGGCAGGGACAATGTCGTCGTCATCGACAAGAGCCGGAGGGCATTGAAAAACCTTGGCCCGGGGTTTAACGGAAGGGCGGTTAATGCTGATGGAGGAGATTTGGGTGTGCTTAAGGAGGCCGGGATTGAATCCGCGGATGTCTTAGTTGTGCTTACTCCCAATGAGAACCTGAATTTGGTTATCGCCCAGGCGGCAAAGAAAATATATAATGTAAAAAAAACGGTCGTCCAGATTCATAATCCTCAAAAAGAAGAAGTCTTTAAAAAGAAAGGAATCATCATGGTTAATCGGACGAACCTTTTCTTAGATGAGTTTAAACAATGTATATTGTCATAGCCGGAGCAGGAGACATTGGATTTTTCCTGGCGCAGAAACTTTTAGCGGATAAACACCAAGTCTGCTTTATCGAGAAGAGGCGCGACCGCGCGGATTTTATAGCCCAGACTACGCCTATAACTGTTCTCTACGGCGACGGGACGGATCTAAATGTTTTGAAAGACGCGCGGCTGGATAAAGCTGATACCTTTGTAGCATTGACTTCGGCTGATGAGGATAACATCATCGCCTGCCAGTTAGCTAAAGACGTGTTTAAAGTAAAGAGGACCGTGGCTAAAGTCAAAAATCCTGTGAACATCAAGATTTTTTCTTCTTTAGGAGTGGATATTCCCATAGACTCTACCTCAATTATTGCCCGGATTGTAGAAGAGGAAGCTTCCTTTACCGATGTGATGACTCTTTTAAGCCTTAGGAAAGGAAAGCTTTCCATTGTCCGTATAGATTTACCGGAGGGTTCTCCTGTTGTTAACCGGAAAGTCAAGGATATTAAACTTCCCGAAGATACGGTATTGGTTTCCATTTTAAGAGGGGAGGCGTTTCTTGTTCCCCGCGGGGATACCGTCTTGCTGTTTGGCGATGAGGTTATTGCCGTAGCCAATATCGAACAGGAAAAAGAGCTCACCCGGGCTCTTTTAGGTAAATTATGAGAATTGTTTTAGCCCTTTTAGTTGAAATGGCTTACTGCCTGTTTGTAATCCTCTGGGCGGGTGTCTTGAGCTTCCTTATCTTTACTTTGTTTCATTTGCCTTTCTAAACAAAATGATTTTTTCTCCGACAAAAGAAGAGTATTTTTCCTTATTTCATCTTTTAGGCAGGATAATCGTCCTGTTGGGGGGCCTGTTTTTGGTACCGGCGGTTATTGCCTGGTTTTTGAAAGAGAAAAACCCCGGGGTTGATTTCCTTTTAGCGTTTTTTATCGCGGAAAGCGCGGGCCTTTTTCTTATGGCCGCCTTCTCCCAGCGGAAAGAATTAAACTACTCTTTAACTTTTCTTTTAGTGTCAGCCGTATGGATGATTGTCCCCTTGTTCGGGGCTCTGCCTCTGTGGATGTCCGGCCATTTCAAATCTTTTTTAGGGGCTTTTTTTGATTCTATGAGCGGGTTTACCACTACCGGCTTATCGGTTATTCAGTCTCTGGACACAGTTCCCTTTTCGCTGAATTTCTGGCGGCACTTTATGATGTTCTTGGGCGGGCAGGGGATTATTATTGTAGCTTTGTCTTTCGCGGCGACTGCCGCTTCTTTGGGGTTGGGGCTGTATGCCGGAGAGGCGAGAGAAGAAAAAATCCTGCCCGACATTTTTTCAACAGTTAGATTCATCTGGCTGGTAAGCATTGTATGTTTCCTTTTAGGAAGCGCCGCCCTGTTCTTTTTAAGCCGGCATTCCGGCCTGCCTTTAAAGAAAGCTATTTTTCACAGCGCGTTTTTGTTTATGGCAGCCTTTGATACCGGCGGGTTTACTCCCCAGGCTATGAACATATTCTATTACCACAGCATAGCTATAGAGACAGCTACGGTGGTATTGATGCTTTTAGGATCGCTGAACTTCAATCTCCATTACTGCCTTTGGAAAAAGAAACGGGCGGAGATTTTTAAAAATATAGAAACCCGGACGTTCTTTCTCAGCGCGACTTTTTTATTCCTGTTTCTCTCGGCCAGTGTCCTTATCAGCCTGCGCTTTTCTTTCGGGGAGTTTTTTCGGAAAATATTTTACCAGCTCATCAGCGCTCATACCGGGTGCGGGTTTTCAAACATCTCTGTGAAAGAATTGGCCGGGTGGCCCAATTTAGCGCTGATACCTTTGATTTTGGCAATGGCTTTAGGCGGAGGGATAGGGTCTACAACCGGCGGCATAAAAATGATGCGCGTAGCTTTATTGATGAAAGCGATTAAGTCTGAGATTAAGTCTTGGATCTTTCCCGCCCGAGTAAAAATATACGAGAAGTACCACCATATACAGGATTTGGTCTTAAAGGACAAACGCGTCCGCTTGGTTTTTGTTGTTTTTCTGTTTTACATCTTCAGCTATTTTGCCGGAGCGGTTATCGGCATGTTTTACGGGCACTCTTTTTTAAGTTCTCTTTTTGAATCGGTCTCAGCCTGTGCCAATGTCGGACTTTCTTTGGGAATAACTTCCGCCTCAATGCCGGCGGGGTTGAAGATAACCTATATTATCCAGATGTGGGCCGGGAGGCTGGAATTTATTTCCATAATTGTTTCTTTAGGGCTTATCTTTTCGGCTTTTAAGAAATGATTCGGATAAAGATTATGCGGAAATTGTTTCCTAAAATAGTTTTTTGTTTTTTGTTCCTTCTATTAACCGGAGGAATATTTGTCTCCTCAGGTGAGACGTCGGAAACGTCCATATCCGGCCTGTTTGTCAATGAGCAGGCTTATAACAATAAAGAAGTGATTGTGCAGGGAGAGGTATTGGATGTCCTGTCTCAGAAAACAGGGAGATGGATAAACCTCAGAGAAAAAAACGCGGCTATAGGCGTATGGTGCGGTAAAGACGTCAAATTGCCTGAGATTGAGCATTTTACCGGGTTCAATCAGCGGGGAGATGTTATAAAGGTTCGGGGGATTTTTCATTCCTCCTGTCCGGATCATTGGGGAGAGAAGGATATCCATGCTTTGTTTGTCCATGTTGTCCGGAAGGGTTTTAGAATAGAAGAAGAAGTTCCTTCGGAAAAGATAAAACTGGTTTTTCTCTGGGGCTGTCTTTTCGCGGCAAGTTTTGTTTTTTTTGCGGCAGGGAAATTGAGAGAGAAATATAGGAGGCCAAATTAATGGCCAATCACCGCGATGCAAGATACAAACAAATTCCAATATTCAATAATCAGCCGTCAAACAAAGAAATTTGGATATTGAATTTTGGTTATGGGTCATTGGTTAGTTCTTGTAACTATTATCTTGGTTATTAGATAACATGGAAGATAAGTTTAAAAATTTGCGGGCAGAGGCGGAAAAAGAAATTCGCTCAGCGGGCAGCGCGGATTCTTTAGAAGTGTTAAGGGTTAAGTATCTCGGCAGAAAATCTTTTCTGTCTTCTTTCAGCGGGGGAATGTCTAAGTTAGATGCTGCGGAAAAACCTATTGCCGGCCGCCTGCTTAACCAGGCAAAACAATTTATCAGCAGGCTTTTAGAGGAAGAGAAATCCCGTCTTGAGGAGAAAGAGGAAGGGTTGGATCCTACTTCTCCCGCGTCAAAGACTGATACCGGGTCAATTCATCCTTTGACCCTGGTCATAAAGGATATCTGCCGGGTTTTTGAACGGTTAGGGTTTGAAATACAGGAAGGGAAAGAAACAGAAGACGAGTGGCATAATTTCCAGGCTTTAAATATTCCCTTAGACCATCCTTCCCGGGATGCCTTTGACACTTTTTATTTAGGCCTGCCGGCATCGGATAAAGGCAGATACTTGCTCCGTAGTCATACCTCGCCTTCACAGATACGTCTTATGCAGAAAAGAAAACCGCCTTTAGCTTTTGTTGTTCCGGGAAGGGTTTATCGCCCGGACAGCGTGGACGCGTCGCACTCTTTTATGTTTCACCAGATTGAGGGGTTTGCGGTGGGAAAAGATATTACCTTCTCGCATTTGAAAGGAGCGTTAATGTATTTCGCTAAAGAACTGTTTTCTGAAAAGGCGGAGATCAGGCTCCGGCCGCACTTTTTCCCCTTTACTGAGCCGTCGGCGGAAATGGATATCTCCTGTATTATATGTAAAGGTAAAGGGTGCTCGGTCTGTAAACATTCGGGCTGGCTGGAAATCCTGGGATGCGGGATGATTAACCCCAAAGTATTAAAGGCTTGTAATATTAATCCTAAATCCTATCAGGGGTTTGCTTTCGGCATGGGGGTTGAGAGGATAGCAATGCTTAAATACGGCATTAATGATATAAGGCTGTTTTATGAAAACGATGTAAAGTTTCTGAACCAGTTTTACGAAGTTTAAACAATAGCGGGGCATTCTTAATTAATGTGAACAGATTTCTATAACTTAATGATTCGCAAACTGTTGGGCTAAATTCAAGAATGACCCTTGATTACACAGATTATTAAAAGATTATACCCTTGCGGGTACCTAATTCCGGAAATCTTTCAGATTTCTCGGGGCAAAGATTGTTTTCTATTAGTATATCGGTGTAATCGGGTTTTAATCGCTGTAATCAGGTTCTTTTACTCTCACAAAAAATAAGAAAGAGCCACAATAACTAAAACATGAAATTCAGCTGGGGATTTTTAAAAGAGTTTTTGGATTTAGGAGGGAAAATCCGGCCTCAGGATTTAGGAGATAAACTTACCTCAGCCGGCTTGGAAATAGGCCATATTGAAAAGGCCTATGGGGACTTTTCTTTTGACGCGGAAGTTACATCTAACCGCCCGGACCTGCTTTCTATTTTAGGGATAGCCCATGAAGCGGGAGCTCTTTTAGGAAAGAAAGTTAATTTACCGAAGTTACCCCCGGCTGGCACTCTTCCTGTTTTGGATAATGTTTCTATAGAGGAGAAAGAAGGGTGTTCTTTGTACATAGGCCGGGCAATTAAAGGCGTGCGGGTAAAAGAGTCACCTTTATGGTTGAAAAACCGTCTTCTTGCCTGCGGGATAAACCCGGTAAATAATGTTGTTGATATTACCAACTACTGCCTTTTGAAATGGGGACAGCCTTTACACGCCTTTGATTTATCCCGCATATCGGGGAATATTGCCGTGCGCAGGGCAAGGAAAGGGGAAAAGCTTTTATGCCTGGACAATAAAGACCGTCTTATTCCCGAAGGCGCGCCGGTTATTGCTGACAGCCGGGCAGTCTTAGCTCTGGCCGGGATTATCGGAGGCAGGGATTCAGAAGTCAACAGCAGGACAACCGCCGTGTTTTTAGAAGCGGCAGTTTTCTCCCCTCAGCTTATCCGCAGGGCAAGGCGTCAGATGGGGATAGATACGGAATCTTCTTACCGGTTTGAGAGAGCAGTTAACCCTGTTTATACCGAGGCTGCTTCTTTAGAAGCTGCCCGGCTTATTTCTATGCTTGCCGGAGGAAGGGTAGAAGGGTATGTTTGTAAAGGACGCGTTCCTGTTTCCGAAAATAAAAAGATTCTTTTCAGCAACAAGAGAATGAACGCTGTTTTAGGGGCAGAGATTAAGGAGAAAGAATCTTTGTCTATACTGAAAAATTTAGGGTGTAAAATAAAGAGAATCGGCAAAAAGGTTTTTGTTGTCCCTCCTGTTTTCAGAAGGGATCTTTTCAGCCAGGAAGATTTGAGCGAAGAAGTCGCCCGGGTTTGGGGGTATAAAAACATCCGGCCTAAACTGCCGCAAATTAACCTTTCTCTTGAGGGAAAAGATTCTTTCTACGCCTTTAAGAATAGGGTTAGGGACAAATTATCCATTCTTGGGTTTAAAGAGATTGTTACTTTCAGCATAGTTTCTCAATCGGACTGTTTTGTTGAAGATATGGATAAAGCTGTACGTATAATCAACCCTCTGAAATCCGGAGAGGACATATTGAGGCCGGACCTTTTTTCGGGAATGGCAAAGGTGTTGAAGTTCAACCTATACCGTAAGAGGGAAGGATTAGCTTTCTTTGAGATAGCTGATAGGTTTGCCCGTAAAGGCAAAATAGTTGATGAATCCCAAGCTGTGTGTCTTGGCGGCCATTCGGGAAAAGAGGAGGATTTCTACCTGTTTAAAGGGAAAGTTGAAAAGTTTTTAGAACTGAACGGTATCAGCAGGCAGGAATTTAAAAGTGTTTCTCATCCGCTGTTTTCAACCTTTGCTTTTATCGGCGATTTGGGGTGGATAGGTATTCTTAATTCAGAAAAAGCTAAGGTGTGGGATTTGGAAAAAGCCTTTTTCTCGGAAATAGATTTATCTTCCCTGCAGAAAAAGGCTTCTTCTCCTAAGTTTTCGGCAATAAATAATTTCCCCTCAGTAGAAAGAGATATAAGTTTAGCTTTGTCTAAAACCCTTGAGTTTAAAGAGGTCGAGAAAATAATTGAAGAAAAAGCCGGCGGGTTGCTGAAAGAAATCAGGGCGATAGATGTGTACAGGGGAGAAAAGCTTCCTGAGGGCTGCACCGGCTTAACTTTAAGGATAGTGTATCAGCATAAAGAAAAAACCCTTTCTTCGGAAGAGGTTGACCTTTTGCATGGCCGTTTGCGTCAAGCGCTTGCTGAAAAAGAAGGTGTTTTGCTGAGGTAAGGAAGGCTGTACGGATAGACGAGATAGACGTGAGTTCTTCATTGACAAGAGAAAGTAAGTTTGTATAATCTAAAGGCGTTCCCTTAACCCAAATAATGCAGTTAGCATTATTTTCCCGGTTAATCCGGCTTGGCAGAATTCAGGTTGTCCCCATCGTCTAGCCCGGTCTAGGACATCGCCCTTTCACGGCGACGGCGCCGGTTCAAATCCGGCTGGGGACGCTTATTTTACAAACGATTTATAATCAGTCTCTCCGTGATAAAAATTCTTAAAAAACTGCGCTGGTTATACCCCGGTATCCGGGTAAAACGCTGGATATCTTTGAGCTGTGCCGGGCTGGCGATTTTAATTATTGGAGCTGTTCGTTTCGTCCGCGATATCTTCCCTTTAGTTAAAGCCTTAGATATCCTTTTCATCCTTTTAGGCGCAGGCCTTATTTTTTCCGGTATCAGAAGTTTAGTTAAGTCTTTTCTTCTTCTCCTTCTCCCTTCAACCAGCGAAGATTTAGTGGATCTTGTTTACCGAAAAAGGCATTTGGAAAAAGGCCCGCGGGTTGTAACAATTGGCGGAGGCCATGGATTGTCGGCCTTGTTGATGGGGTTAAAAAAATATACCACAAATCTCATTGCCGTTGTTACAGTAGCTGATAGCGGCGGGTCTTCGGGAAAATTGAGAGAAGAGTTTGATATCCTTCCTCCTGGAGATATCCGTAACTGCCTGGTTGCTTTAGCTGACGCGCCGGCTCTTGTCGGCAAGCTGTTCCAGTACAGGTTTAAAAAGGATTCCGTTCTTAAAGGGCATAATTTCGGCAACCTCTTTATTACTGCTATGAATGAGGTTACTGGAGATTTTAAGAAGGCGATTGAAGAATCCAGCCGGGTTTTAGCCGTAAGAGGTAAAGTCCTGCCTTCTACTTTAAATAAAGTAAGCTTGGTTGCCGAGTTTAAAGACGGAACGATTGCTGAAGGCGAAGCAGTCATTCCTGAAAAGAGAAAACCTATACGCAGAATTTACCTTAAATCCGTTGATTCGGAATTGGGGCAGGAGATAAAACCGGTTTTAGAAGTGGTAGAAGCTATCCGTAATGCTCAGATAATAGTTATTGGTCCGGGCAGTTTGTATACCAGTATTTTGCCGAACATGGTTATTAAGGAAATAACTCAGGCGGTATCAGAATCCCGGGCATTAAAGATATATGTGTGCAATGTGATGACTCAGCCGGGAGAAACTGACGGGTTTACGGCTTTTGACCATGTCCGGGTTTTGGCTGAGCATGTCCGGGGTAAGCCCTTTGATTACTGTTTAATGAACACAAGGATTCCCCATGAGGAACTGCTTGCAAAATATAGAAAAGAAAATGCTCTGCCGGTTGTCCCCGATGCCGCAAAGGTAAAGGCTGCCGGGTATAAAGTTGTAGAAAGCGATTTGCTTCACGCGACAGATTTTGTCCGCCACGATTCTGATAAGCTTGCCCGGATAATAATCGGCTTGTTTAAGAAAGAGACTTTTCACCAGTCCATATAAAACAAATGTTATATATAACCGCTACGCCTATCGGCAATATGGGAGATATAACTTTCAGGGCAAAGGAAGCTTTAGAAAAAAGCGATTTTGTCCTTGCCGAAGATACTCGTAAAGCCGGTTCTTTTTTGAAAAGGCTGGGCATTTCTTCCAAACAGATAGTGAGTTTTTACGAACATAACGAGGAGAGAAAAATCCCCCATATTATCAGCCGGCTGAAGAAGGGGGAAGCCGCCGCGTTGATTTCTTCCGCCGGGACGCCTTTGGTCTCCGACCCGGGGTTTAAACTTGTCCGGGAATGCCTTAACCAGGGGCTGGAAATCGCTTCTTTGCCGGGAGCTTCAGCGGTTATTAATGCCTTAGTGCTTTCCGGCCTGCCTACGGACAGTTTTGTTTTTCTGGGTTTTTTGCCCCGGAAAAAAGCGAAAAGGATAAAAAAAATTCAGCAGGTTAAAAGTTTAAATTCAACCCTGATTATTTTTGAAAGCCCCTACCGGCTGAAAAAGACCTTGTCAGAACTCAGCGGGTATTTAGGGAACCGTAGGGCTTCAATTCATAGAGAGATGACTAAGCTTTACGAAGAATCTTTACGCGGGGCTTTTTCCAGCCTTATCAAAAAGATTTCTCAAAGGGAAATTAAAGGCGAGTGTGTTTTGGTAATTGAAGGCAGTGGTTTAAAAAACTAAGTTTTACTCCGTTAGAAAAATTCTTTCTAACGGGGCTAACGGGGTTTACAGATATAGTTTTCCAGCTCGCCGATTCCTTCAACTTCAACTCTTACCTTATCTCCGGGGAGCATTGGGCCTATGCCCTTAGGCGTGCCGGTAGAAACTATATCCCCGGGTAAAAGAGTCATGGTTTTGGATATAAAAGACAGCAGGCTTCCTACAGAGAAGAGGAATTCTTTGGTAGAAGAATTTTGCTTTAACTCCCCGTTCAGATAGCATTTAACTGATGTATTGTTGGGGTTTAATTCAGTTTCAATCCAGGGTCCTATTGGGCAGAAGGTGTCAAACGATTTTGCCCTTGTCCACTGGCCTTCTTGTTCCTGGATATCGCGGGCAGTAACATCGTTTAGGCAGGTGAAGCCTAAAACGTAATCTAAAGCCGATTCTTCCTCGATAGCTTTCGCTTTCTTTTTAATAACTACTGCTAACTCCGCTTCATAGTCTAATCTTCCAATTCCTTGAGGGTATAGAATCGCCTGGTTAGGCCCGATAATGCTGGTAGGGGGTTTCAGGAAAATAACCGGATTTTTTGGAAGCGGCATTTTTAATTCTTCGGCATGGTCTTTGTAGTTTAGGCCGGCTAAGACTATCTTGCCGGGCTGAGCCGGGGGGAAGAGAGAAGTCTCTTTTAGAGGCAGTTTTTCTTTAGAAAAGGATATTTCTTTAAAGGGAGAGCCTTCTAAAACCGCAATATCATCTTTTTCTATCACTCCCCATCCGGGCAGGTTGTTATACAGAAACCGCGCTATACGCATAGATTTAATTTTAGAAACGAAGCTCCACAGACTAAAGTCTGTAGTTTCATATAGCAAAATACTGAACGGCTATCTTTTATCCGCAGTCTTAAAGGTTTGGGTTTGCGGCCGCGAACGTATAAAATTATACCATGCAAGAAGGGGGATGTCTATGTTAGAGCCTTTCCCTTTTTTTCAAATAATCAGGATACATCCTCATACTTTCATCCTCTTATACCCTTACGGGCACAGGCAAAATGCACCAGCCCCTTGATACCCCGTAGATTGCTGCGGGGTAATTGATTCCCGGGAATTGTTCTTAACACATAATCTTGCGGCCGCAAGATTATGTGTTATAGTGTGGAAGTTTGTTTCAGAACAATTTTTGTGGCATAGAAAAGCATATCTTCATGGGGGGCATGAGGAAGGATCTGTGATTAAGATCGGCGGCTTTTTCTAAAAGGGTGGAAAGCCTAAATAATATGTAATGCCGCGTTGTAATCAGGGGGTTACCTTGCCAAAGAGCGGATTTTGTGTATAATAAACTTATCTATTTTAATTCAATGAGACTTAGACTTTTTCGAAGAAAAAGTCTATAGCCGAATTGATCCTGAGCGGCCGAAGGGAGTCGAAGGATCTATGGTTTAATTAACCCAAAGAATGCGGGTAGAATAAATGCATAATCTTAATGTCCTTTTAATTATAGGGTCTGCGGTTCTGATTGCCCTATCTGCGGGTAAAGCGGTTAACAGGTTCCGTATCCCTATGGTTGTAGGCTATGTTTTTGCCGGCATTATTTTGGGCCATTCGTTTTTAAACCTTATTTCTCCGGCAGCGTTGCACAAGACCCAGCTGTTAAGCGATTTGACTTTGGGGATCATCGCCTTTATGATCGGCGGGGGACTGAATATCGCCCGGCTTAAGGAATTGGGTAGGTCTGTTCTTGTTATAGCTGCATGTGAAGCTTTCGGGGCGTTTTTTTTAGTGGCTGTTTTTGTTTCTCTTTTAACCGGCAAAGTTTATTTGGGACTAATTTTAGGGGCGGTTGCTTCAGCAACCGCGCCGGCGGCGACGGTTGCTGTGATTAACCAGTATAAAGCCCGCGGCCCGCTTACTTCCACGGTTTTAGGGATAGTAGCCAGTGATGATGCTATAGCTTTGATAATTTATGCTTTTGCCGCGGCTTTTGCCTTTCCTCTTGTGAGCGGAATTAAAATTTCCGCGGCTTCCGCTTTGTTGGCTCCACTTAAAGAAATAATTCTTTCTTGTCTTTTGGGCGGCCTGCTTGGGGCGGGCTTAACTTTTGTGTTGCGGCGGCTGTCTTTAAAGGGTGAAAGAATTGCTGTTGCTGTGGGGGTGTTTCTTCTTGCCGAGGGGATAGCTGTGCAGTTTAATTTGTCGGAACTGCTGGTTATTATGATAATGGCGGCTGTTTCGGGAAACATTATTCCCCGGAAGTTTGCTCCGGTAATAGAAGCATTTAACCTTATAGGGCTTCCTCTCATAGCGGCCTTTTTCTGTTTAGCAGCTGCCCGGTTAGACATAAAGCTTCTGCCCCAGATAGGTGTTTTAGGCATAGTTTATCTTGCCGCAAGGATGAGCGGTAAATTCTTCGGAGCCGGTTTCGGCGCCAGGATAAGCGGGGCTTTACCTGTTGTTCGTAAGTATGTCGGGCTTTCTCTCTGGCCGCAGATAGGGATTGCTGTCGCTTTAGCTATTATTGTAGAAAAGAATTTTTCTCCTTTAGGAAAAGCAGGCCGGCATCTTGCTAAGCTTGTTATGAACATCCTGCTTTTCACAACGGTAATTACTGAAATTGTAGGGCCAATAGCTACGAAATTCGCTCTTTTAAAAGCTAAAGAAATCGGATCCGCCGGGGATGTAAAAGAAGCGGAGTAAAATTCAGTCGTCATTGACTGGACATCCCCCATATTTCAGGTATAAATTTATGCATTGTTTTACGCGGTAATGAGTTAAAGAAATAAAAATAACCAATTACCAAACCAAACAATTATTTCATATTCTTTGGCTACCTGCCCCGATATTTCATCGGGGTTGAAATTTGGATATTGGTTATTGTTTCTTGTCTCTTGGTTATTCGAAAAAAAAGGAGAAACTCCAGAGCATTGAGTATTGACTCTTGAATAACAAGAGAGCAGTTGTTCTTCTGTTCTCCATTGTCTGGTTTTTGTTGACATCTGAAATAGTTTTGACAAAACCTTTGTTTATATTATTATATTACCAGGGAGGGTAAACAATGAAGTTCTTACTAATTATCCTTAACCGGGAAAAGCATTTAGAAAAAGTCTTATCTCTTATGCTTGAGACGGGCATTTCCGGGGCAACTATTTTGGAAAGTGAAGGGATAGGGCATTTCTTGGCTTATGAAGTCCCGATCTTTGCCGGACTGCGCCAGCTTGTGGGCGAACGAAAGGCCGCGAATAAAACAATATTTGCCGTTTTAGAAGATGAAAGTTTGTTCCCGAAATTCAACGAGCTGTTGAAAGAAGAGGGCATTGATTTTAATCTCCCGGGGGTAGGAGTGATGGCCCTTTTGCCGGTAGAGAAAGCTTTTAAGCCGAAGAAAGAAGAATAATTTTTCCCTTCCCCGTTTTTATTCATGGACGATAATATTGATAAAAAAACCTCCTTTTCCGGCCAGGAAAACCCTTCTGTTGATGAATTCCTTAAATCGCTGAATTTTTCATTTAAACAGGCTTCAATGTATTTTGCCGAACACCCGGCTTTTGTCAAAAGTGTGAGTATGCTGGCAGAAAGGCTTAGGGTTTTGTCTGCCTACAGAAAAAATATTCATATAGATGTAAGCCCTGAAAATCTTGTTATTGACGGAAAAGTTTTTGATCCGCGGTCAGTTACCGGCCGTGAGCTTGCAGAGTATCTGCATAGACGGAGAATAAAAAGTGTTGAGTTTTCCGCTAAAGTCAAGAGTGAAGACTTGAGCCGGTTTATTGAACAAACAGCCCGTTCTTTAGAGGGGTTAAAGCAGGATAAATCAGTGCGTGAGATTGTAAGCAATGTTGAAGGAGCAAGGATAGAGGAAATCGATTATTCGGACCTTCTTTCTGAAGGAGGCAAGTACTCTAAGGAAATTTGGGAATTTCTTTTGTCAAAGGAGAAGAGGAAAAAGGGAGGCAGAGATAAAATCGAATATATTGCAAGAAATATTCAGGAGGTTTTAGGAGAAGCTGTCCGGGCGGGAATCGGCAGGGAAGGGTTTAGAAATCTATTTTCCGGAGTGGAAGAAGTCGGGGAAGGATTAAAAGACAAACCCGAAGTCAAAACTTTTGCCAACAGGCTTGCTGAAGCTGTCGCGGGGCTGCCGGAAGATGCGGCAGAAGTTTTAGCCGGCCAGGAAAGTTTTACCCGCCTGAAAAATTTGTTATCCAGCCGGGTTGAGCCGGAATTTTTGGAGAAGAAAATTTTAGAAAAGATAACAGAAACCAGAAAATACAATTCTTCTATGCTGTCCTTTTACAATTTAATTACCGGCAAAAAATTAGGGGAGGAGGAATTTGCCGGCAGGATAAACGCGGCGTTTGGAAGAGAGAACGATGTTGAAAAGAAAGAAAGAATGGCCGAGAGCATAAAAGAAGTTTTTTTCTCTGATAAGTCTGATGAGTTTGTGTCTTGTTTGTATAAGAAAACCTTAACCTTTCTGCCGGACCACAAAGAACTGGGCATTTCACAGACTCAGGATTACCGGGAAATGTCCAGCCCGGATGTTTTAGAGGAAAGCTATTTTTATTCCTTGCTTAGTTTGTTCTCTGTGGAGGAAACTAAAGAAGGAATAGAGCTTCTCCTTGACGCGATAGGAGAAGAAATCAGCGTGTTTTCAAAGAAGGATGATTTAAAGGCGGAAGCGGATTTTGTCAGCCTGCTGGAAAGAAGGAAGGATTTTTTGGAGAAAAACTTCTCCCGGGAATTGCTATCAGGTATTTATAAAAAGGTTTCTTCTCAGGAGATGGTAGATAGGGTTAAGAAAAAGATGTTTTCTGAGAGAATAGAGACGATAGCTTGTTTTGCCCGGTGGGATGAGCGGATTTTAGATTATATCTTGAGAGGGTTCTTAACCATCAGGGATGTTACACGGCACAAACGTTTAAGGGAAATACTGACAGCTGTTTCCGGAGACAAGCTGGTTAGAAAAATTAAGAATTTATTTGGCGCTCCTCAGAGCGCGTTTATCGCCGGAGAGGTTTTAACTCTTTTAGAGAAGAGGCTTACCAGAGCAACAGCAGAGTTATTAGAGACGATCTACAGACATTATCCAGGCAATATTCTTATTCAGAAAAGAGTGATAGGTCTCCTTAAAAACAATCCTTACAGGGACAAGGATTTTATTTTTTCTTTTTGCCGGGAAAAAATTTTTGAGTTGAGAAAACCCGCGGCCTTATCTTTTCTGGACGAAGCCGATAGTGAACAGGCAAAAAGTTTTTTGGATATCCTTTTTCACCGAAGAAATTTCTTAGGTTTAAACGACAGGTTTTTTATTGAAAACATTGAGATTGTCAGGGAATCTCGCAGCAAAGAGGCTGTGCCTTATTTGATAGATATTATCAGCCGGCGCCCCTGGTTTTTTCAGAAAAGGAGAGATGTCCTTAGGATAAAAAGCTTTGCCGCTTTAACGGCAATAGATTTAGAAAAGGCTAAGGATCTTTTTTCTGTTTTTATTGATAGAAGCTGCCCTGCGGTTAAGAAGCAGGAGAAAATGTTCAGAGAGAAATGGAAAATATAAATTTCCGCGTAAAAAACCTGATAAAATCGCTGTCCGCGGCTTTGCAAATGGTAAAAGTTTATGCTCTCAGCCATAGAAGGGCTGAACAGGCGGTTGAAGAGTTGTATGAAGAGTTCAGGCGGGTTTTTGGTCTGCTAAAAGGAAGCATTAAGATCGGGTTGGTTAGAGATGAGCTGTTTTTTCGGAAAGAGATCTATTTTGATTTAACAATTTTTGTTAAGGATTTCATAAAAGCTTTGAGGGAAAGAAGTATCGAGTATTTAGAATTCAGGCCGAATCTTTTAAAAGAAGAGATAACGGTGTTTTTAGGGAAGTTAGCAGAGCGAAAAACAGAAGAAGAGGATGATGAGGATTTTTTCAAAAAGGCCTCTTCTGAGAATATTTCTATCGGCAGGTTCGGCGCAGAGGTAGAATTTGGTGGCACTGAATCAGGAGACAATTTCTATTTCGGCGTTAAATCCGCGGGCGTTCTTTATTCCGAAAGTGTTAAGGAGTCGGGATCTGTAATAATGGATATAATCCGCGGAGAAAAAATAGATTTGAAGCGTTTACTGAGAATAACTTCCACAATATACAGCCGGATGGCGGCTAACGAAAAAGCCTTTCTGTCTCTTCTTTCAATCAAACATTTTGATGATTATACTTTTGTCCATTCTGTAAATGTGGCCATACTTAGCCTGTTTCAGGCAAGGTATTTAGGACTGCCGGAAGATGTTATAAAAGAGATAGGGAATGCCGGATTGCTGCACGACATAGGCAAAATATACATAAAGAAAAATATTCTGGATAAAAAAGGAGCCTTGACTGGCGAAGAATTCTCCAGCATAAAAAATCACGCCCTTTTCGGCGCGAAGATTCTTTTGAAAAATAAGCCGGTGGATAAGATTGCTTTTATCTCGGCATTACAGCATCATTTAAAATTTGACCTTACCGGCTATCCTAACCTGCCCTTTTGCCGGCAGCAGCACCTTTCGGCTAAGATTATTGCTGTAAGCGATGTCTACGATGCTTTGAGGAGCAGGCGTAAGTATAAGGAGGCTATGTCCTTAGAGCGGGTCTATGAGATAATGAAAAAAGAGGAGGGGAGACTGTTTGACCCTTATTTGGTAGATGTGTTCTTTCGAAATATAGGGATTTGGCCGGCAGGGACTTTAGTCTGGCTGGATACTAACGAGATAGGTATGGTTAAAAGAGTTAATCCCCGGGAGCTTTTCTTCCCGGAAATAGAAATCTTATACGATTCATCCGGCAGGAAATTGAAAAAAAGAATTAAGGCTGATTTGAAAGAAAAAGATGACAAAGGCAGGATTAAGAGGAAAATCCTCCGCCATTTAAGCCCTTATGGTGAGGATATAAAGATAATCAAAGAAGTTTATCAATAATAGATTTCTGCAATACGAAGTGAAGGTTCAACTCTAAAGAATAGCCCCAACGGGATTCGAACCCGTGTCTTATGGCTGAGAACCATATGTCCTAGGCCGGGCTAGACGATGGGGCCATTAATTGCTAAGGGCAAATCTTCTTATTTTCTATTAGCTATAGTCCATTTACCATTGGCTATAAGCTATTTGCCATTTGGTGCGAGGGAGGGGATTTGAACCCCTACAGTATCTCTACCGCTAGCCCCTCAAGCTAGTGCGTCTGCCGTTCCGCCACCCTCGCGGCCCGCCGGAATTTTAAATCCGCAGGAAACAAATTATATCATAGTCATCTATAAGTGCAACTGATATATGATGGGAGTCTTTCCTTAAATAAATTATGGGGGATTAAGCGTATTGGAAGATGTTCAATTGAAGAGTTAATACCCTTCTTGTTTTGCTTTCTCTTGTATTTCCGATTCTACCGTATAAGGATTGCTTAGTTTGAGGGGATGTTCTGCGGCATCGCTTTCATTCCTGTACTTCTTCGCTGTATAAGGAATTCCTAAGGGAGGGATGTTGATGTCTTCGTCTGTTTTCTCCTGGGAATTTTTTCCTCCGATGACTAAAGAATCGATATTTTTTTCTTTGTTGTCTGCACTGATCGTTTTGTGAGGTATCCCCAAAGATAAATCGCCGTCAATACCTGCTGTTTTCTCCTGGGAATTTTTCCCTCCGATGACTAAAGAATCAATACTTTCTTCGTCCACAGTCGATTCGACAGATGTTTGGTTTATGGGAATTCCTATGCTTTCTCCTTGTGCTTTCTGCAGGCAGGCAGAAGAGAGGAAAAGGATGGGGCAAAAGATTAATGCGATATAACTTGTTTTATTCATGGCCTCAAAGATATTTGTAATATGCCTATATAAATACTATACCAAGTTTTGATTTAATTCCAACAGTTTTTATTTTTTGATGACAACTCTGCTGCCATGAAAACCAAACCAGTTTTATGCTCTACTCAAAAAAATCCTAATAGGGCATTTTAGTATTATCAACCGAGGCTGTCCGCCTTGCGGCATAGGAAAGTATAAAATCCTGAATAGCATGCTATGCCTCAAGGAAGTTCAAGGTAGAAATCCGGATGGCCGCTAAAAGCGGCCAGACTTACTTGAAAACGGTTTCAGCGTTTTCAGAATAGGCGCTTGTTTTTGTGCAGGGGCAATGGTATACACCGAATTGGATAGAAGTATAACCCTCATTGGTCAAATCTCTTAGGAGAAAAGAGGATCTTTAGGACTCCTCTTTTTTTATGCCCGCCTGTCTTTGCTGTAAGCCGTAGAAATTTTTTCCAGTCTTCGGCAGAAATTTTTTTACGGCGCAATGCAGTATTGAATTGACAAAGAAACCCCCCTTCCTTATAATATAATATAGAATAATCTATTATAATAGGTTCAATCCTGTTCCTAAAGAAACTGGGAGGGGGAAGGTTTCTTTAAATGAGTTATTATAAGCTCTTAGGTTTTGAACGCGAACCGTTTTCTACCAGTCCCGACCCTGATTTTCTCTATATGTCCAGGGAGTATGACTTAGCCTTGACAAATATCCTGATCGAACTTAGATTGAGAAGAGGGTTAAGCGTTATATTGGGAGACATAGGGACGGGGAAAACTACTTTATCCCGGAAACTGGTTCAGGAAATGAGCCGGCGAAAGGATTTCATTTTTCATGTCATTTTAGACCCTTCCTTTGACAACGAGAAAGAATTCCTGTTCTCCGTAGTTAAAAATCTCCAACTTTCTCTTACCCAAGATGCTACATCTTATTCTGTGCCCGAGCTTAGGGATGTTTTTGAGAAGTTTCTTCTTAAGAAGAACCTTTCAGATAGTTCTACGGTTATTCTTATTATTGACGAAGCGCAGAAGCTTTCTAAAGAGACTCTGGAGGCGTTGAGGGTTTTGCTTAATTATGAAACTAATGAGTTTAAGCTTCTTCAGCTTATCCTTTTGGGGCAGTTAGAGCTATATTCCAAAATCATAGACATTCCTAATTTTTACGACCGGATAGATTTTAAATTTACTCTTAACCCTTTTGGGTTGGCGGAAACTAAGGGGATGATTAATTTCAGAGTCCGTACTGCCGGATACAGGGGGATACAGCAGTTGTTTTCCGATGATGCGGTGGAAGAGATATATTATTACAGCAAAGGGTATCCAAGAGGGATTACCCGGGTTTGCCATAAATGTTTAAGGTCTTTAGTCATGAGCAAGACAAAAACTTCTGTGGACAAAAAGATGGTTTCTGATGTTATCAGCCGTGATTCTGATGCGAAATGGCAGGCAGAAGGGTTTGTCCCTAAAGGAAAGTATTAACTTTTAAGAAAATGCCGGAAGATAACAATACTGCAGAACAGGAACTGTTGAAAACAATAGAGGGAGGCGATAGTTCTTTAGCGGGAAAACGTATAGATGAAGGACAAGGAGGCCGAATAGGGGAAGGGAAAGAAAACATCGCTTTTTATTTGGAACAGTTAAAAAATAAGCTGTTCGGATTCGGTTCCCATCTTACTCCTGAGCAAGTTAATAGGGGGTTAATTGTTTTAATAGGGGTTTTGGGATTATGGTACTTTTTTTGTTTTTTAAATGGGACAAACCGGCTCAAACACATTCCTAAATTTGAAGTATCCAAGTCTTTGAAACCGGGGCGTGGTGAAAAGGCCTCTGTAATAAACTTGCAGCCCCCGGAATATTACCGGAATATTCTTCTTAGCCGAAATATTTTTATGCCCTTTAAACCGAAGAAAAAGGTATCTGTTAAAACCGAGAAAGAAAATTCCGCGGTTGATTTAAGCGAAGCAGTAAAGAATTTAAAGGTCGTAGGGATATCCTGGTCGGATAAGCCGCAAGACAGGTTCGTTATCATTGAAGACGAGAAGGCAAAGTTGACTTATTTTTTGCAGGAAGGGGATACTGTTTCAAGGACCAAACTGGTGGTTGAAAAGATATTCGAAGACAGGGCGGTGCTTAAATTTGGCAAAGAGGAAATAGATATAAGGTGAAAAATATAACTATGGATCAAAGAAGAGCGCTGTTTATAGGCATTTTATTTCTTTTTAGCATGACGGGTAACCGTTTTGTTTTTCCTGAACAAAACAACAGCAAGAAATATGCGGAGCTTGAGAAAAAACTGGAGAAAGAAATTTCTCTTGACTTGCGGGATATGGATGTTGTTGACGTATATAAATTCTTAGCGGTAAAGGGAGATTTCAATATTTCTATAAGCAAAAGTATTTCTGGGCGGGCTACCCTGTATTTGAAAAGAGTTTCTATTAAAGATGCCTTAGATATTATTTCCTTATCCAACGGCCTTGCTTATAAGATAATGAGCCAGAATATAATTTACGCTATGACTGAGAGTGAATACTCCGCTATGTTCGGGGAAAAGTTCAGCGATAAACGGAAAGTCAAGATTGTTTATTTAAAGTATGCTAAACCGGCATATGTTTTAGAAGCCTTGAAGAATTTAAAAAGCGATATCGGCAGGCTGGTTATTGATGAAGATACAGGTTCTTTAGTTATGGTGGATACTTCTGAAAAGATTAGCGAAATGGAAAAAAGCATAGTAAGAATGGACCATCCTTTAGAGACACACATTTATGATTTGAAATACGCAGACGCTGAAGATGTCGCTAACAAGCTTAGGGTCAGGCTGGATAATAAGGCAGTGGGATCTGTCCAGGCTGATGCAAGGTCTAATCAGATAGTTATTCAGGCTTTTCCTGAAAGGATGAAAGAAGTGGATAAAATCGTATCTGCTCTTGATAAAAAGACCCAGGCAGTTCTTTTGGAAGTAAGAATACTCAAAATAGTTCTGAATCCTGAGGCTCAGGTGGATACAGGGATTAACTGGCAGTTAGCTTTTGCCAAAAGTAAGCATGCCAGCTTAAGAAGTCTTAATTTCGCCAATGCTTTTGCAAACAGCAATATAGGGACTACTTTAGGCCAGATTGCGATAGGAGATATAAATGTGGATAATTTTACTGCTGCTTTGAAAGCTTTAAAACAGGTTTCGGAAACAAAAGTTTTATCAAACCCTTCGCTTATGGTCCTGAATAATAAACAGGCCAGGATTCATATAGGAGACAAACTTGCCTATGTTACTACCACAACAATAGGGACAGGAGAAAGCCAGAGGGTAAACGAGGAAATCCATTATGTGGATACTGGTGTGCAGTTTGAAGTTACTCCGACAATCAATGCTGACGGATTTGTTACTATGGCAGTAAAACCGGAAATTTCTTCCAAATCATCTACTGTAACCACTCCTCAGGGGTCGGAAGTTCCTTTGATTACTACCGCATTGGTAGAGTCAAACATTATTGTCAAGGATGGATATACTATTATTATCGGAGGGCTCAGGCAGGATGAACTCGAGAATAAAACCAGTGGAATTCCCGGCTTAATGGATGTTCCGGTTATAGGTAAATTCTTTTCCAGCAGGCATAAACGGAAGAACCGCACAGAAATAGTTATTCTTATCACTCCTCATATTGTGGAAGGGGATGAGAGTACATTTGGGAATGGGTTAGAGTCTCCGCGGAAGATTAGACCGGATAAAATATACAAGGCGGTAGTTGATCAAGGAGAGGATAAAAAGGGAGATATAAGGGAGGAAAAGTTGACCCCGGCTATTAAGTCAAATAAACAATACTGATATGAAAAAGAAAACAGTAATGCTGGTATCTCTTTTTATTGGTGTATGCTTAATCTCGCTCCCGATTTTAGATAAGAGCGCATTGGCTGAAGAGAAAACAGGGATAACTTTAGAGGAAACAACCGTTCAAGATGCTTTAAAAAGGACATTGAAAGAGAAAGCTGTCCTTCTCAGAGAAAACAGTGTTCTCAAGTCAGAAATTGACAAGCTGAATTCCCGGATAAACATATACCTTTCCCGAATTAAAGAGCTGAGCGGCAAAACAGTTTCTTTGCAGAAGGAATTGTCCAGGTTAAAGGATTCGTCTATGAAAGACAAAGAAGAGATGAAAGCTTCTTTATCCGACACTATCCAGAAACTAACCCAAGAGAACCAGCAGCTCAAAGATTTTCTCTCATCGGTGCAGGAAGAGAGAGAAGATAACCAGTATTTCATGCTTTGGCAGAAGGCGGAAACGACTCTGCAGGCTGCTAAGGAAAAGGTGAAGGATCTTTCTCAGAAATACGAGGACTTAAAAGGAGATACGGGGAAGGTTCATTACAACCTTGGCAACTTTTTTTTTAAAAGCGGACAGTATGAACAGGCTCTTTCTGAATATAAAATAGCCCTGAGATATCTTCCCAATGATACAGATATTTGCTATAATTTAGCCGTAATTTACGATTATTATATAAAAGATGCCGAGAAGGCAAAATTCTATTATTCAAAATATCTTGGAAAAACGCCTCGGAGCAAAGATTCTCTTGCAGTAAAGAGCCGGCTGATTGAAAACGATTTCAAATCAAAACTTGTTGAGTAACTGTGAGTTAGAAAAAATACAGGGTCCAAGTAATTAGCGGGGGTAGTACTTAAAACCCATATAATGTTAAAATGTATTTAGGGAGGCGGCAGGCCTACAATGTTTTTTTATTCTATTTATTTATATCAATATACGGCAGTTTTGTCTTTCTATTCGGCGGGATCATTTCGGGTTTCTTCGCAAACCTTTTGATCCGTTCTGTCCTACCCGCAAGTGTATATGCCGGTATATCTTCCATTGTAGCCTGTTGTTGTGGTATGCTGAAATCTTTGGATAATATCATGCCATACCGGGTGCGCATAAAATTTTTTCACCCCAAGCCTTACCTAAATATAAAAATACTTTATAGCTCAGCAAACTATAGGCGGGAATGGTAAATAAACAAAGCCGTTTTCTTATTATATTCTTGTCTTTTGTCCTTTCCTCTCTGCTGTTATCTTCAGCAGGGTTCTCCACCACATATACGGGGGGTTCAGACGACGGAGCAGATGTTCTTGATGCGGACGCTGTGATGTTTTACGGAGGCTCAGGTAGTGGAGACAGCAGCGCAAGTTATGATACAGATACTGCCTTAGGCTTTGGGACAGCTACCAAACTTGCCTTTACTACCTCTCCTAATACAAGTTATATCGGAGAAGATTTTTCCTGCACAGTTGAGGTGGAAGATGCGGACGGCAATAAGGTAGCCAACGATAATTCCACTTCTATTACATTAAGCATTAACAATAATCCCGGGGGAGGGACATTGTCAGGAACAACAACGGGGACAGCTTCTTCCGGGGCAAAAACTTTCAGCGGCCTTTCTATTGACCGGCCGGGCCAGCTCTATACTTTGCAGGCTTCAGCCAGCGGGTTGACTTCAGCTACATCTTCGTCTTTTGATATTTTGATTTACGCAGAAGTTAAGTCAAATATTACTTATGATGACGCGGGCAATCTCTATTTCAGTGCCTGGCTTATGGGCCCTGACGGCGTAGTAGCTTTGGATAGCAATGATACTTGTTCAATAAAGATTTATTCAACAGACGGAACTTCTCTTTTGGATACGGTTACGACGGGAGAAATGGGTACTCCTGATACGACGACGCATATTTTTACTTCTTCAGCTAATCCCTGGTCCCCTTCGGACTGGGATGATTCATATTTAGGAAATGTAACTATTACCTACAACAGCCATGCCTATACGGCTAACGTAACCTATGATTTGACTGAAATTGGTATCTTGAAAGATACCGCGACTGTTAACTGGGAAGATATTACCGCAATTAAAAATAAGACCGATACTATTAACTGGGAAGATATTACCGCGGTAAAGACTGCGGTAGGAGCCAATCAGGCTGAAACGGTGTACAGCCGGGCAGGAGACATTTTGACCCTGATTGGAACATACAGTGGGTCTGAACATACTCTGTTTGCCAAGTTAGAGAAGATGTGGGATGACAATATGGTGAATGTCAATTGGACAGATATAAACGCTTTAAGCAAAGCAGGTATAAATTGGGGTGATTTGGCAGAGCTGTCCGAGTCCGGCGTAAACTGGGAGGATTTGACAGCTTTAACAGAGTCAGGGGCCAACTGGAGTGATTTGCAGGCAATGACTGAAAGCGGGGTGAACTGGGGAGATCTAACGGAATTGACTGAAGCAGGGCTTAATTGGTATGACTTCCAGTCATTGAGCGAGGCAGGCATTAACTGGTCTGATATAGCTGCTTATAGCGAGGCAGGCATTAACTGGTCTGATCTTTACCAAATGAGCGCCGCCGGCGTCAATTGGGAAGATATTGCCGCTATGAGCGGGGCAAATGTTAATTGGGATAATTATATTGACTGGGATAGTTTGTCTCAATTGACTAATGCAGGAGTGAATTGGAATGACTTACAAGTTATGAGTGAGTCAGGGATTAATTGGACAGGATGGGAAAGTGTAAGTGAGGCGGGAGTTAATTGGTCGGATTTAGCTGTCCTAAGCGAATCGGGGGTAAATTGGACAGATTTCCAGACAATGAGTGAAACAGGTATTAACTGGAGTGATCTGCAGGCGGTGAGTGAATCAGGGATAAATTGGTCAGATTTACAATCTTTGACCGAGGCAGGCATAAACTGGTCAGATTTGCGGGCAGTTAGTGAAACAGGTATTAACTGGAGCGATCTGCAGGTGATGAGCGAGGCAGGGACAAACTGGTCAGATTTGCAGTCTTTAACTGAAGCAGGTATAAACTGGTCAGATTTGCAGGCAATCAGTGAATCAGGTGTAAACTGGGGAGATATACAAGTGCTGAGCGAGGCAGGGATAAACTGGGGAGATTTGCAGCCTTTAACTGAAGCGGGGGTTA